>JAUWAH010000025.1 GCA_030602145.1 Desulfobulbus sp. | reverse complement strand
GTAAAGTGGTGGTGACCGGCGCCGAGGCCATGGGCGAGGAAGATGTCCGCGACGCCGCCAATATTGCTGCCAACACCATCCTCAACCCGGCCAAGGTCAACGAAGGGGTCCAGAAAATCAAGGATCTCTACCGATCCAAGGGATATTACAACACCGAGGTCGCCGCCAGCATCAATGCTCCGGCCGACTCCAATGCCGAGGTGGTCTTCGACATCAAGGAAGGCAAGAAAATCACCATCGAACAGATAGGTTTCTCCGGAAACAAAAGCTTTTCCGAGGGAGAACTGGATGATGTCATCCAGACCAGTACCCACAAGTGGTGGCTGTCCTGGCTGACCGATGCCGGCGTGCTGAAGATGGACGTTCTCAGGCAGGATGCCGAACGGGTGGCCGCTTTCTACCAGAACAAGGGGTTTCTCGAGGCCAAGGTGGGTGAGCCGATCGTCGAACAGAAGGAGGATGAGCTGTTCGTCACCTTCCCCATCGACGAAGGCGGCCGTTACCGGGTCGGCACCGTCGATATCGAGGGGGACCTGATCAAGGGCAAGGAGGAGATGCTCGCCGTGATGAAGATCCGCGACGAGGAATATCTCAACCGTCAGGTGCTGCGCGACGACATTACCCGGATCACCGACCTCTATGCCGAGCAGGGGTACGCCTTCGCCGATGTCAATCCCCGGGTGACCAAGTCGAGCGGCGAGCAGGTCGATGTCCTGGTGCGGGTCGACAAGGGAGCCATGGCCTACATCAACCGGGTGGAGATTCAGGGTAACACCCGCACCCGCGACAACGTCATCCGCCGCGATCTCCGGGTGGAGGAGGGCGGCCGCTTCGACTCCAAGGCCATCCGGACCTCGACCCAGCGGCTGAAGCGACTGGGCTTTTTTGTAGAGGTCACCGTCACTCCCAAGCCGACCATGACCGAAAACCAGATGGATGTGGTGGTCGACGTCAAGGAGAAGGCAACGGGCTCCTTCCAGATCGGCGCCGGTTATTCCTCTTCGGAAAATGTCCTCTTCATGGGTGAGATCTCCGAGAACAACCTGTTCGGCACCGGCAACCGGCTCTCGCTGGCGGCGAGCACCAGCAGCAAGAGCACCCGCTACAACCTGAAGTTCACCAATCCGCGCCTTTACGATTCCCAGGTCTCCGGCAGCATCGACCTGTTCAACTGGGAACGCGAGTACGACGACTTCACCAAGGACTCCACCGGTGCCGCCTTCCGGCTTGGTCACCCGCTCTGGGAGGAATGGCGCATCTTTTACGGATACACCATCTCCGACACCGAGTTGAGCGACATCAACTACGCCAATGTCTCCTCCGCCATCCTTCAGTCCAAGGAAATCAACCTGATGAGCATGCCGGAGATCGGCCTGGTCCGCGATACCCGCGACAAGCTGTTCTCGCCGACCCAGGGCTCCCGCAACGCCATCAACGTCAGCTACGCCGGCGGGCCGTTCGGCGGCGATGCCGAATTCACCAAGGTCGAGGCCTCTTCGGCCTGGTATTTCCCGCTGTTCTGGAGCACGGTCTTCCACGCCAAGTTGGCCGCCGGCCAGGCGTTTGAGAACGAGGACGACAAGTTGCCGGTGTACGAGAAGTTCTTCCTCGGCGGCATGAATTCGATCCGCGGCTTTGATTCCGGCTCCATCAGCCCCCGCGACCCGTTGACCGGTGACAAGATCGGCGGTGACAAGATGTGGTACGGCACCGTGGCCATGATCTTCCCCCTGGTCAAGGACATGGGGATCGATGGCGAGATCTTCCACGATTTCGGCGATGTCTACGACATGGACGACGACTGGGACTTCAGCGAGTACAAGAAAACCGCAGGCGTCGGCATCCTGTGGGCCTCGCCGCTCGGTCCGATCCGGCTGGCCTGGGGCTTCAACCTGGATAAAAAGGATGGCGAGGACAGCTCCAACTGGGACTTCAGCATGGGCGGCACCTTCTAAGCCGTCCCCTGCCTCCTGACCGCCTGGCATGCAGTCGATTGTGGAGCGGCTGCGAGCCGGCGGCCCATCCTCCGACATCTCCGGCCTCCATGGAGCTTCCGCCGCCCTGCTGCTCAGCAGGGCGGCGGTTTCGTTGCGGCGGACCTTCTGCTGGCTGCTTCCCGCCGACGAGCAGCTCGAACTGTTTGCCCAGGATATCGCGTTTTTTTCAGATATTCGGGTTCATATCTACCCGAGTTATGAAATTCCTCCCTATACGCCGCTCTCCCCCGACCCGGCGACGGTCTGCTCACGCCTGGCCACCCTCCACCACATCCGGGACAACAACGGCCCGTGCATCGTCCTGACGTCTGCCGAAGCGGTCTTGCGGCGGGTTTTGCCCGCCCAATCCCTCAGCGATCACAGCGAGTTGGTGATCGCCGGCGAGGAGACCGACCGGGACGACCTGATCGGCTCCCTGGTGGCTGCAGGCTATCAGAGCGGCGATCTGGTCCGCCAGGAGGGCGACCTGGCCCTGCGTGGTGGTCTCGTCGATGTTTATCCTCCCAATTTAGGGACAACCAAGGCCGGCCCGCTCCGCTTGGACTTTTTCGGCGACTTGGTCGAATCGATCCGGGTGTTCGACCCCATCTCCCAGCGCTCACGCCAGGCGATCAACGAGGCGATCCTCCTGCCGGCATCGGAAATCCTTTTTCCCGCCAGCGGAGAGCGGGCAGGGCTGCTGGCCGCCGTTGAGGAGGCTTCGGAACGATACCACTGGTCAGCGGATGCATTCCGTACTGTCCGCGAACGGTTTGCCAGCGGCCTGCGATTTCCCGGCATGGAATTCCTTCTGCCCCTGCTGTATGACGGCCGCGGCGGCGTGCAGAGTTTTTTCGATTATCTGCCGGCCGATGCCGGCCTGGTCATCCACGACCCGCTGGCGGTGCAGCAGCGGATGCGGCTGGTGCGTGATCGCATTCAGGCCAATCATGACGAGGCGGTCTCCCATCGGGCGGCAGTGCTGCCGCCGGATGAAGTGTTCCTCACCGATGAGGAGTGGCAGGACCATGCACGGCGCCGTCTAGCGGCGCGGTTTTCCTTCCTCCCCGATCCGGATCATCCCGGCCCCACCTTTTCCCCTGGGACGGGCGATCACAGCCTGCTCGCCCAGGAAATCGAACTGCACCGAAAACAGCGGGGAGCCCTCGCTCCCCTGGTGGATCGGATCCACCAATGGCACCAGGAGCACGACCGGGTTATCCTTGCCTGCCGTTCGCCTCGTCAGGCCGACCACCTGCGGGAGATGTTGGGCAATCATCAAATCCGGACCGTTCCGGCGGCCGCACCCTTCGACCCGGCTGCGGCTGCTGAGGCCGGGGTGGTCATCTGCTATGACCAGCCCCTGACCAAGGGTTTTGACCTGCCGACCGAGCATCTGCATGTGCTCTCGGCCACGGAACTGTTTGGCGACAAGCGGCTGCGACCCGGTCGGCAGCGAGTGGCCAGTCGCGATAAGGGCGAGCCCATTGAGATCGAGCACCTTGTTCCCGGCGATTTTGTCGTCCATCGGGATCACGGCATCGGGGTCTTCGAGGGCTTGGTGAACATGGAGTTTTTCGGCCAGCGGGGTGATTTCATGCAGATTGCCTATCGCGATGACGACAAACTCTACGCGCCGGTGGACCGGCTCCATTTGGTCAGCCGCTATCAGGGGTTGACCGACCAGGAGCCCAAGCTGGACAGCCTCGGTTCGCAGCGGTGGCAGACAACCAAGAAGAAGGTGACCGAGGCGGTATGGAAGATCGCCCTGGAACTGCTGGACATCTATGCCCATCGCGCCATGCGGCAGGGACATCGATTCACTCCGCCCGGCGATCTCTATCGTCAGCTCGAGGAATCGTTTCCCTACGACGAGACCAGCGGTCAGGCCAAGGCCATCGATGAGGTTGTGGATGACTTGACCCGGGACCAGCCCATGGACAGACTGGTCTGTGGCGATGTCGGCTACGGCAAGACCGAGGTCGCTGCAAGGGCGGCCTTCAAGGTGATCGAAGACGGCTTTCAGGTGGCTATCCTGGTGCCCACCACGGTGCTGGCCGAGCAGCATGCCGCCACCTTCCGGGAGCGGTTTGCCTCCTTTCCCGTGGAGATCGCCTGCCTCAACCGGTTTCGCACCGCCCGGCAGCAGAAGGAGATCGTCGCCAGGCTGGCGGCCGGCAAGATCGATCTGGTGGTGGGCACCCATCGGCTCCTGTCCAAGGATATCCGGTTTCACCGGCTGGGATTATTGGTGGTCGACGAGGAGCACCGTTTCGGTGTGGCCCACAAGGAGAGGATCAAAAAACTCAAGGCCACGGTCGATGTGCTCACCCTGACCGCCACGCCGATACCCAGGACTCTGCAAATGTCGCTGCTGGGCATCCGTGATCTGTCGGTGATTTCGACGCCGCCCCGTCAGCGTCGTTCGGTCAAGACCTTCCTGGCCCGGTACGATCAGTTGGTGATCCGGGAGGCGGTTACCCGGGAGATGGAACGCGGCGGGCAGCTTTTCTTCGTGCACAACCGGGTCCAATCCATCCATCGCATGGCCGACACCATCGCCGCCCTGGTTCCGCAGGCGCGCATCGGCGTTGCCCATGGCCAGATGCCGGGACCGCAACTCGAGGACATCATGGTGCGGTTCATCAATCACGACATCGATGTCCTGGTTTGCACCACGATCATTGAATCCGGCCTGGATATCCCCAACGCCAACACCATCATCATCAACCGGGCGGATCATCTCGGCCTGGCCGACATCTACCAATTGCGCGGCCGGGTCGGGCGTTCCGCCCGTCAGGCCTACGCCTACCTGCTGGTCGCCTCGCTCGATCACCTCACCCCGGATGCCCAGCAGCGACTCAGGGCCCTGATGGACTGCTCCGAACTGGGCGGTGGATTCAAGCTGGCCATGAACGATCTCCAGATCCGCGGCGGCGGCAATCTCCTCGGCGTGTCCCAGTCGGGCCACATTGCCGCGGTCGGCTATGATCTCTATCTGGAGCTGCTCCAATCGACGGTGGCCGATCTGAAGCGCAGGGCGCAGCAGGGTGGCGATCTGCATCCGTCAATGTCCGAACTCGATCCGGAAATCAAGCTGCGGGTCGCCGCCTACCTGCCGGATGGGTATGTCCGGGACGCCGGCCAGCGCTACACCATCTACCGACGGCTGTCGATGGCCGGCAGCGGCACGGGGGAGGATCTGGCTGATCTAGAGGAGGAGCTGGCCGACCGGTACGGCCCCCTGCCCCCCGAGGCACGGACTCTGCTGGCGATCATCGGGCTCAAGCAGCAGTTGCGCGATTTGGGGATCAGCAAACTGGAACAGGGCCCCAATGGGCTCATTTTCTCCTTTGTGCCCATCCCGCCCATCGATCCGCAACGTTTGCTCGGTTTGGTCGAGCCCAAGGGGGGAAAGAAGAAATCGGCCGCCGCCGTCATTCGCCTGACCGCCGATCAGCGGCTGGTGGTGCCGCTGGCCTCCGACGATGACCTGTTTGGCCGCATCCGCTTTCTGCTTGAGACGTTGAAGGGAGAACAACAATGACCGTCGCGCCCTGCGAGAAAATCTGTCCGCGCATCCCCTGGGAGGAGATCGACACGATCCTCCTTGACATGGATGGCACCCTGTTGGATAAGCATTTCGACGACTATTTCTGGGAACAGTATGTGCCGGAGCACTACAGTCTCCTGCACGATATCCCGGTTGCAGAGGCGAGGGAACAGTTGTTGGCCCGCTATCATCGGGTCAAGGCGACCCTGGACTGGTCCGATCTCTCCTTCTGGTCCCGCGAACTGGGGATGGATCTCCAGGAGTTGAAGTTGCGGATCAACCACCTGATCGGCATTCATCCCTATGTGATCGAATTCCTCGAATATTGTCTGCAAGTGCGGAAAAAGCTCTATCTGATCACCAATGCTCATTCCAGCACCTTGGCGATCAAGTTGGACAAGACAGCCCTCGGTCCCTGGTTTGATCGGATCGTCTGCGCCGAGGAGGTGGGGTTGGCCAAGGAGGAGCCGGAATTCTGGCATCGGCTCGAAGAGATGCTCGGGTTCGATCGCGGGCGAACCCTGCTGGTGGACGACACCGAGCAGGTGCTGTGCACCGCCCAGTCGTTCGGTTTGGCCCACCTGCTGTTTGTCGCCCGGCCGAGCAGTCGTCAGCGGGTCCGGTATTCCTGTCGCTTTCCCTCCATCGAATATTTCAAGGAACTGCTGCCGCCGACTACGGCCGGACAACAAAAAAGCCATTCCGCCGATTGACGGAATGGCTTGTGCGTCCGCAAGGATGCAACGGTGCAGCGGGGTGTCTTCCCCCTGCCCGGTCAGGCTTTCCTCTTGGTCTTGCTGGGGGTGGGTTTCTTCTTCAATTCTTCCATATCCTTGTGCAGTTGCTCAAGCGATGCGGTCAGCGGTGCCGGATCGAAGCCCGGTTCGGACGCGCTCTGCTCCAGCTTGTCCAACCGGCTCGGGAGGTCGCCGAGCAGCTTGTCCGGGGTGATGGCCTGCACCTGCCGGGTGGTGTCGTTGAGCTTGTCTTCGAGCTTGGAGACGTTCTCCTGCACCGCGGTCAGCGCCTTGCCGGAGGCAGCCAACTCGGCGGTGATGGTCTCCAATCGGGCGGTGGAGGCGGCGGCAAGTTCATTGCTTTTGGCCTCCATGGCATCGATCTTGCCGGAGAGGGCGGCGAATTGATCGCTTAATGTCTGCTGGGTTTCGGTCACCTTCTTCACCTCACCGGCAATGATGGCCTTGAGGTCTTCACGAGGCTCTGCAGGTGTGGGGGGAGCCTGCACCACAGGCTGTGGCGTCTGAACAGCAGGTTGTGGAGTCGGGGCCGCTTGCCTGCATTGGAAGGCGCCGATACGTGAGAAAACGGGCTGAAGCAGGGTGGCGATGGATCCCTTGAGCGACTGGTACATGGTTGCGGCACTCTCCCTGTTGACCAGGAAAACGGCAAAGAGGAAAACTCCGAACAGAAAGGCGATGCTGACCGTCAGGCCGATGGCCATGGCGATAGACCATTGCACCAGGCGGAAGGCGCCAATGATGATCTGGCCGATGGAGTTGAGGACGCTTCCCTCGGGCGAGGCGCTGGTCAGGTAGGCCAGAATGACAAGAAAAAGAAGGACAACCGCTGATTTGAGAAGCGGCGTACGCATCATGTTTGCTTTCATGTTCGATCCCTCCGAAAAAAACCGCTGATCGGTTTGTATGAAGACGGCGATCCGCACCGGTGCAGGGGGGGCTGCAACCCTGTGCGGATTGGGTAATATCGCATGTTTTTAGTGTATTTACTTGCGAACGGCAAGGGAAATGTTGCGGACCGTCCTGAACAAAGCCTGTGGCGGGGAATCAGTCCGTTGGCCGGTCGTGGCCGTGCTCCGGTTCGGCTAGGGTGGTCCGGATCTGGTCGAATTGGTGCTGCCGGATGACAAAGGCGTCGACAACCACCGGGTCGAATCGATGCCCAGCGCTCCTGACAACCAGGTCCACCGCCTGCTCATGGCTGAATCGCTCAGCAGGCGGCATGGCTCCGGTCCACTCCTCGTAGGCGTCGGCCACAGCCATGATCCGCGCCTCAAGGGGAATCTCGTCCTCCCGCAGGCCGTGGGGATATCCCCGGCCGTCCCAGCGTTCATGGTGAAAGTAAGCGATGTTTTTGGCCAGGGCAAGAAAGCTGCCGCTGCCCTTGGCCTCCTGCTCCATGGCCTTGATCACATCTCCTCCTTTCAGGGTGTGGTTTCGCATCGCCTCTTCTTCGAGGATCGACAGTGGCCCGGTTTTGACGAGAATAGTGTCGGGAACGGCGACCTTGCCGATGTCGTGGAGCACGGCGCCCTGGTAGAGGTTCTGGATATGGGCTGGTGTCATGATGCGACTGAATTGATGCCGTTTGGCCAGCTCGTCGGCTAGGATGGCGCAGTACTCACGGATGCGTTCCAGATGGCGGCCCGGGGTGATGTCCCGGTATTCCGAGAGGTTGGCAAGCGCCAGAATGGCAGCGTTCTCGGTTTGCCTGATCCGGCGCAGGGAGGCGATCACCTCCTGTTCCAGCCGTTTTCTCACCCGGATGTCACGGATAACCAGGTGAATGCCCCGGGTTATGCCGCGGCGTCGGACCGGTGCTCCGCTGATTTCCACCTTCAGGGGTTCTCCCCGGGTGTCGACCATGGTCAGGCGGAGTTGGCTCAATGGCGCATCCTTGGCGAGCAGCCCCTCCATGGCGGTGCGGAGCGTCTGTCGGTCATCGGGATGGACCGCGTCATAGAGAGAAGACGCCGCCCCCTCGTTGTGACGGCAAAAATGCAACTGGAAGGAGTGGTTGGCCTGAATGATCGTACCCTGCGGTTCAATCAGGACGAGGTCATCGGCAATGGCTTCGTAGAGGATCCGGTGGTGCTGTTCGACCGCCTGCTGGGCCTCGGTTCGTCGCCGGACTTCCTGCTCCAGGGATTCGGCCTGCCGCCTCAGGGATTCGGTGGCAGCACTTTGGGCGCTCCGCAGCGACCATTCCCTATGTCTGGCGGCCGTATCGGCCCAGCTTTGGGTTGCGGCGATGAGGACAAAGCAGGTCATGAAAAACAGATTGTTGAACAGATCCATGGCCTGGCCGTCGGTCAGTGGTGCGGCCAGCCAGGCGCTTGCCGCATAGAGACCGGTGAGGGCAAAACCGCCGAGGAGGGTTTGGCCGACGGTGAGCGGTGCCAGGGCGGTGTACAGGGTCATGACCACGACCAGTCCGACATAGGATGGAGAAACGATGCCGCCCTGATAAGGCAGGGCCAGGAGAACGGTGAGGCCGATCACCAGGTAACCGGTCAAGCCGATCAGCCAGGACCATTGCTGGTTTCTGTCCATCCTGTTGGCGAGGAGCAACAACGCACAGCAGGCCATGGCCGCAAGCCGCCAGGGAAGCAGTTCCGCCAGATCGGCCAGGGCGAAGGCAAGGTCGAGCAGGCCGGACAGGAGGAGCAGCGCCATGCCGGCCAGAAGAATGATCGACACCCTCTGCTGGTGCAGTTTCCTGGTTTCGGCACGAAAATGTGCAGCCGCTTCCATGGGGGCGCCTCAGCTTGAGGCCGGATTGGCCAGAAGGAGGAGGTCGCGGCGGCCGGTTTTGAACTCCTGCTCCCTCCTGAGGAAGGCGTTGACGATGGCCGGATCGAAGCGGCGACCGCTTTCCTGAACAATGAGCATCCGCGCCTGCTCGTGGTTGTAGGCGGGTTTGTAGGACCGGCTCGAGGTCAGGGCGTCGTAGACATCGGCCAGGGCAACGATGCGGGCGGTGAGGGGGATGGCCGTTCCCGCTAGGCCATAGGGATATCCGGAGCCGTCCCAGCGCTCGTGATGATGGAGGGCGATTTCGCGGCCCATGTGCAGGAAACCGAGTTCTTCCATGCCGTCCCCGGCCAGAGTCAGGGCCTTGCTGCCGTACAGGCAGTGATGCTGCATGGTCTCGAATTCGGCTGGGGTGAGGAGATCGGGTTTGAGCAGGATAGCGTCAGGAATGCCGACCTTGCCAATGTCATGAAGGGCCGAGGACAGGCACAGATCCTCGATGAATCGCTCGGTGACGATGGGGTGCAGTTCCGGATGGGTGGCCAGCTCGGTAGCCAGGATACGGGTGTACTCACGGATGCGGAGCAGATGGGCACCGGTGGTGTCATCCCGGCATTCGGCCAGCCGGGCCAGGCCGAAGATGGCGGCCCGGCGCGAGGTGTCGAGGAGATGGCCGGATTCGAGCACCTGCCGTTCCATGGTTTTGGTCTGGGTGATGTCACGGATGATCATCTGCGAGAGGTCGCTGGCGCCGAGCAACTCGACCCGGTTGCCGCTGACCTCCACCTCGATGGCTTGCCGGTCCCGGGTCAGCATCTCCATCTGCACGCCTTTGACGGTGAGTCCCTGGTTGAGCGGTGCAAGCACCTCGGTCTGGAAACCATCCCGATGCGGGGGTGAAAGGCAGTCCAGCAGCGAAGTTTCCTGCAAGGCTTCCGGGGCAGCGCCGAGCAGGGCGGCGCCATGATGGTTGATCATGCGGATTGTCGCCGTCCTGTCGATAAGAACAACCAGATCGGGGATGGCCTTGTAGAGATCGTCAAAGCGCAGGTCCGACTCCTCGAGCAGCTCCAGCCGGTTTTGGACCAGGACCTCAAGATCGTCGGTGTAGAGTTTGAGTTCGCCGTGAAGGTCGCGCAGGTTGTGCTGGGCCTGCAGGGCAGCGGTGATGGTTTCCATCTCGTCGAAACACTGCACGGCGGTGATGATGACAATGGCGGAAAAAAAGAAGGTGTTGGTGGCCAGGGCCGTCAGCGCTCGCTCATCCAGGGGCAAGGCCGACAACACAACGGTGAGCAGGTAGACCAGGTACAGGGCTCCGCCGAGGGCCAGGGCCTGGGTGGCTCGCAGGGGAAGAACGGAGAAACTGCCGGCAACCATGAGCAGGATGCCGACATAATACCCGGAAACAAAGCCACCCAGTTCGACGGTCATCAGCGAGATGACCAGGGTGCCGAGCAGCAGGGCAACAACCATGACGCCACGGGCTGAGCGTCTGCATGGTGGCAGGTCGATGGACCAGAGCATGCCGGCAAGCACGGCGACGTACACCAGGCGGTAGGTCGCAAACAGGCCGAAGAAGGGGCGGCAGTACAGATAGTCGAGCAGCGCGAACAGGGAGAAGAAAACAAAGCCCAGCCACAAGCAGATGCGGGTGCGCTGGCGGAAGAGGATCTCCAGGTCGGGATCGATCACCGCCGTGACAGCGTGGGCCGACTGGGCCATGCCCTATTCCTTGGTGGCAACGGCGAACAGATTGACCCCCGTCTGTTCGACCATGACCGTGATCCGTTCGCCGAAGGGGGTGGGGGCGAACAGTTCCCGCAGTTGGTCCTCGGTCCGGTAGATGAGTTCCCATTTCAAGAGCTTGTCAAGGAAGAGGGCGTCGGGATAGTTGGTGAAGTTGCCCAGGAGCAGGGTGCCGCCCGGTTTGAGGTGGCGATGGCACTGATTGATCAGGGCACGGAACAGGCGGGGGTCGAGATAATCGCAGAGTCCGGCCGAATAGATGATGTCGAGGGGAGCAATGTGATGGGTGGCCCGGCCGAGGGCCCACTTGATGACGTTTTCGCTCATCAGCCGGATGGCGGCACGGTGTGGGAAGATGTTGACATACTGATTGGTGTACTGCAGGGCTTCGGAGTCGATGTCCACGCACAGGGCCTCGATGGTGTCGCTGTATTCGCAATCGGCCAGGAAGTCGAACAGTTCCCGGTTCGGCCCGCAGGCCAGGTTCATGATCCGGGTGGTGGTGCCTCGGGCGGCATTGACGCCGCTGAGCTGTCGCAACTGATCCCGCAGCAGGATCCGCCGGCCGCGGATGGCCAGTGAGCCGGGGCGCTGGAGGCAGAAATCGTCGACGATTTCGCCCACCTTCCCCTCTCCTTGGGGGATGTTGGCATAGATGTGTTCCATCATCAGGAAGTCGCCGGCATATCCCTTGGGTTTGAAGTAGGCTCGTTCGACAAAGCGGCTGCGCATGAAGTAGGGGAACATCTCCTTGAACACATAGCCCCACATGACCTCCTCGTACCCGCTGCCGGCCATGGTCTGTTCGAAGGTTGACAACGAATCGTTGAGTTCGGCAAGGACACCGATGCACCGGGCCTCACTTTCCGGATCGCTCTTTCCCTCCGCCTCGACTTTTTGCAACCGGTGGGAAAGATTGAACAGCTCGGATTTGAACGCCTCCATCCTGCTGCCGATCCGATGCCACAGATCGGAGCGGACCAGGGGGGCGGGCAGGGGCTTGGCCTCGGTGTACCGGCTGGCGTGGCGGGTGGAAAGCGATTGGGCGTAGCCGGCGATCGGCTCGCTTTCCCCGGCTATGCGCCGAAATTTTTCGCAGATCTTCCGGGTGAGGAAGATGAGGAAGTCGGTGTACAGATCGAGCTGCTGAGCCCTGAAGGTCGCCATGGCACCGGCGTCGAAAACAGCGATCCGGGCCGTGGCCGTCGTCTGGATGTCGCGAACCCGCGAGGTGCCGTCGAAAAAGCCGATCTCGCCGAAGAATTCCCCGGCCCCGATCAGGGCGACGGTGATCCGGGTATCGTGCCGGTCGGTGTAGCTGACCTCCACCGCGCCGCTGATCACATAATAAAAAGCATCGGTGGCTGTTCCGGGAGCAAG
>JAUWAH010000087.1 GCA_030602145.1 Desulfobulbus sp. | reverse complement strand
CCATTTCACCGCCAGGCTGAACAAAGCACCGCAACAACACGTCAAGACCTTCGCCAAGATCTGTCTGGCCGGCAAACGGGTGCTGATTGTGGACGACAATCCGACCAATCTCAGCATTCTCAAGCACATCCTCCAGACCGCGCACCTGGAGGTCACGCCTGTGGCCGACAGCAGCACTGTTCACTCCCTGCTCCTGCAAGCCCTTGCCGAGGCACGACTCTTTGACCTGATCATTCTGGACATTCAAATGCCCGCCCCGGACGGCTACGCCCTGGCCCACCTGATCCGTCATCAAATCCCTCAAACTGCAACCGTTCCCCTGCTCGCCTACACCTCGACCACCGATCGGAATGCCCAGCGCTGCAAGCTCGCCGGATTCGACGCTTTTCTCACCAAGCCAGCCAGGCGGGAAATTCTCTTTAAGACCATCGAAAAACTCCTGGGCAGCGACACCTCACCTGAAACGAATCCGGCAGCCAAGGAACCGTTCATCACCCAATACAGCGTGCGGGAGGAAATCAAGCAGTCCGTCCGCATACTCCTGGCCGAAGACAACCCGGTCAACCAAAAATTGGCCGTCCTGATCCTGAACAAGGCGGGCTACAAGGTGGAGGTGGCGAATAACGGCCTCAAGGCAGTGACCGCCTATACCGAACGGCCGCAGGATTTCGATCTCATACTCATGGATATCCAGATGCCGGAAATGGACGGCCTTACCGCCACCAAAACGTTGAGGGCGCAAGGCTTCAACGACATACCGATCATCGCCATGACGGCCAATGCCATGAAGGGCGACCGGGAAATCTGTCTGGAGGCCGGGATGAACGACTACATCACCAAACCGATCAAGCGTGAGATCGTTTTCGAAATCATCGAAAAGTGGCTGCACCGCGAACTGGGGAGATAAGGGCGACAACTACAACCCATGACATCCTCTCCGCCGCCGAATCACCCGTCCGGACCCTGCTCGGAGGGGACCGCTGGACGCCTGCACCGCTGGGCGTTCTCGATGTCGGCTCCCTCCACCAGGGGCGAGGGACATCTCCGCGTCGGGGTGCGGATCCTGTTGATCATGTGGCAGGAATTCTTCCGCACCCATCTGGCGATCAGGGCATCGGCCCTCACCTATGCCATCCTGCTCTCACTGGTCCCCATCCTGGCGCTGACCACCTCCATTCTCAAGGGTCTCGGCAATGACGAACAACTGAAACTGGCCGCCATCCGATTCATCGATCAGTTGGAGAGACCGGTGCTGACCGCGCCTTCAGCGGAAATTGAGCGACCTCCATTCCCACCCATCGTCTCCGATCAAGCCGTCTCTTCCCCTCCTGCCCTAGCGGCCACCGAGCATCTCCATCGGGCGGTCGAGCTTGTTTTCCAGTATGTGGAACGGACAAACTTCGCCGCCCTGGGCCTTGTCGGCGTGCTCGGCCTGATCGTTGTGGTTCTGCTCGTCCTGGCGTCCATCGAAGAGGCAATGAATGTCATCTGGCATACCCGGAAAGGGCGGCCCCTGTTGCGAAAGATCATGGATTACCTTGCCCTGCTGATCCTGTTGCCACTCTCGCTCAACGTCGCTCTGGCTGCCGAGGCGATTCTCGTCAGCGAGACGATCATGTACCGGTTGATCACCATGCTGCCGTCCCCCTGGATGGTGCCGCTGGTTCTCAAACTGGTGCCGTTTGCCTGCATAATCCTGACCCTGATGACCATGTACCTGTTCTTTCCCCATGTGAAGGTCAAGAAATCGGCGGCACTGATCGGGGCTGTGTTTGCCTCCGTTTTCTGGTTCATATTCCAGAAGCTCTACATCGCCCTTCAGGTGGGCGTAGCCAATTACAACGCCATCTATGGCTCTTTCGCCTCCGTTCCCCTCTTTCTCGTCTGGTTGCAGATCGGCTGGACCTTCATCCTGCTCGGTGCCTCCCTCGCCTATGGAATCCAACACCATCGCCATTATCACCTCTGTCGGGGAACACTTCGCCCCCAACACCTCCTCCAGATTGCCTATGACATATTGGATGTGGTCTACGATCGATTCAGCCACCGGAGCACGATCACCCTTGCCCTGCTCTGCGACCGACTGCCGCATTATCGGTGCATGGAGATCCACACCGTGGCGCGTCGTCTGGTCACCGGTCGCCTTCTCGACACCACGGTGCAGCCGGATGAGGAGATATTTCTGCCGGTGACTCCAGCCGAAAAGCTGAGCGCCGGCGAAGTGGCCCGCTTACTATTGAGCGGGGAGGCAGCCCCTTCTCCCGGCGGACAACTTGCCGCCAGGGCTGTCGAGGCGGCGGTTCTGGCCACAACCGAGGTTTCCCTCAACCAACTCCATGATCTCACCGACGAACATGAGAAAGTCCCCGCCCCAAACCATCCATCGTCTTCTCGGCGGCACTAATCTCCTCCTTGTCGTCGCCGACGGGTACAACGCCGCTTCCGGCGGAGAGCCAGGCAATTACCTGGCGGAAATGGTCTTGAAGCTGGCTGAGCGGCTTGCCTCCTATGCCGTGGTCAACACCAAGTACAAACGGGAGATCATGGATTTGTGCGATGTGCACGCCATCCTGACCCGCCCCAAGGTGCGGGATGGGTTTCTCCTGCCGATCAAGGCCTTCAAGGACGAGATCGTCGCCAACGGACTGCTGCCGCTCATCCTGATTTTTCAGCCCCTGCCCGAACACGAGCAGCAGGAGGACGTGCTGCTCTTCGGCTACGGCCAAGGAGAACGGGCGTCCACAGCGGCGCCGCACCGACCGACCCTGTCGCCGTCGCTGCTGACAAAAATCAGGATGGCCATCGAGGATCAGCACCTCAGCACCGCCACCGCACCGGTCGACTCGCCCCATTGCGGCAGGGAAGAGTACCACCTCAATCAGTTGTTCAAGCAGAAACAGGTGTTGGCAGAATGGCACGATCCTGAAGTCCGCTCCCTGCTCATCTCTGTCCGTCCCGACCTTGTCAGTCAACCGCAGACCGCCGACACCGTCGCCCATCTACTGGCCTCTGCCTTGAACCCATTCAGTGTGACCATGTCTCTGGTCCGTACCATCGACATCAACAACATCGACACCACAAGCGCCGAAGATCTCCGCTTTATTTTCCGTTTACCCGGTGACAAACGGTATGACGACCTGCTCCGCGAATCCTATATTGATGAACTGGCGGGGTCGATCGAACGCAACGGGTTGTTGCACCCCTTGGTCCTGCTGAAAAAGGAGGACGGCCGTTACAAGATCCTTTGCGGATTCAGACGGTTTCAAGCCTTGAAGCGGCTCGACAGGCCAACGGTTGAAGCCAAGGTCTATCAGGAGGCCGATTTTTCCCCGGAAGATTTCTTCAATATCTCGCTGGCGGAAAACACCAAACGACGCAACCTCAACCCCATCGAAATCGGGAATTTCCTTGAATCTGCCAGCCAGTCCCTCGGTTTGAACAACGCCGAACTGGCCGAACAGTTCGGGGCAACGCTCGGCATTGGCAGGCCAGGCCAGAAAGTATCGCACACCACCATTCACAAGTACAGGAAGGTCAACCAGATTCGACTTCGCGGCGAGTCGCCGGAAATCATCTCGGACGTGATCAACGAAAAATTACAGTTTTCGATTGCCTCCGAATTATTGGCCCCCATCAAAGACAGCAAGGACCGCGACAGTCTCTACCTGAACATCATCAAACCGCTGGCGCCGACCAGGCCGCAATTGACACAAATCCTCACCCTGCTCGAATCCGTGGCCGCGAACCTGCACGAGGCCATTGCCCATCAGAAGGTTCAGCAAGCCCTGGCCAGGGCAATCGGGGCCCCGCAGCCGCCAGACACACTGATCAGACTGCTGCGCGCCCATAACCAACCGAAACCGGAGCCGAATAGAACCGGAATAGAAAACAGGGTGGAGGCCATCAGGACCCACTATTTCGGCTCAAAGGCCAGCAAGAAGGACTTCAATGTCGTTTCGACCTCCCCCGACAACCGGGACGAGCTGACTGTGCAGTTCCGTATTAAACGGGGAAAAACCGTTGAAACACTTAAGCGAGTGTGCGCTGCCCTAGAACAGGGGGATCTATTTGATGAACTGACCAAACCGAAGTAGCCGGCGGAGCAGGTGAAGGCAGCCCTCCTGGTTTTCGCATGCGAAAAATCTGCCGTTCGGTCCAACAGCGCCCTGCCCCATTCAGGCTCCAAGCAAAGATACGCAGAATAGCCCACCGGCGAATACGGGTTGAACATCCCCGCTCCCTTCTCCCCGACAGGATTTTGTGGGGCCCATTACCCCCGGCGGGTACTGGTGATTTCGCAGGTCATTCAACGATGGCCCTACCTCGAACACGTTGATTTTTTCCTATATTGATTTATAGTGGCAAATCATATTCTTTAGAATTCTACTCATTCAACGGAGGTTACGATGGCTGACGAGGCAAAAGGAAAAAAGGTTTGTCCGACCTGTAATGGCAAAGGCGTCATCGATGGCGTGTGCGAAACCAGTAGTGAATGGCAAGGAAAAACCCCGGACGGACAGGTTTGCACCCCTGACCAGAAATGTCCGACCTGCAAAGGAACCGGGTATATCGACTAAAGGGTAGAGATGTATTTCCTTGCCGGATCCTGCCCCCACAGGGTTTGTCCGGCGAACGCTCCTGCCTCCTTCAAAACCGGTTTGTTTCGGACCAATCGCGAGGTTGCCCACGAAACGAACCGGTTTTTCTTTTTTTAGCTCTCAAAAAAACAAGGGGCAGCCAGCCGCTCCTCAGACAAACCGCCCCCCGCATTCCACACCAACAAGACAAAACCGTTTGTTTACAACGGCTTGTTCGCCTCCATATGAAGCACTAAATCCAGCATGCGGTTGGAGTAACCCCATTCGTTATCATACCAACTCATGATCTTGACCGATGTACCCAGCACCCTGGTGCACAGGCCGTCAATGATCGACGAATGGGGGTCTCCCTGGAAATCGATGGAAACCAGAGGTTCTTCCGTGTAGCCCAGATAACGATTGGCGGCCGCGGCCAGTGCCTTGTTGACCTCCGTCACGGTTGTTTCCCGCTCCACTTCAATAACCACATCGACCAGCGAGACATCCGGGGTCGGAACGCGGACCGCCAGCCCGTCAAATTTGTTTTTCAATTCGGGAATGACCAGGGCCACGGCAGCCGCAGCCCCGGTTTTGGTGGGGACCATCGACATGGCTGCGGCCCTGGCCCGCCGCAGATCCGAATGGGGAAAATCGAGCAGTCGCTGGTCACCGGTGTACGCATGCACCGTGGTCATCAACCCCCTCCGGATACCGAAGTTATCTAGAATGACCTGGGCAACAGGTGCCAGGCAATTGGTCGTGCAGGATGCATTGGAGACAATGTGGTGCAGGGTGGGGTCATACTCGTCCTCGTTCACCCCCATGACGATGGTTTTCACTTCCCCCTTGGCCGGAGCCGAGATGATCACCTTACTGGCACCGGCGTCAATATGGGCCTTGGCCGACTCCATGTCGCAAAACAAGCCTGTGCACTCGAGCACATATTCGGCACCGAGGCTTGCCCAGGGAATTTCCGCGGGTTTACGAAAGCTGGTGATGGGGATGGGGCGGCCGTCGACGACAATACCGTTGTCGCCAACCGCCACCTCCTGCGTGGAACGGCCCATGATGGAATCGTATTTGACCAGATGGGCAATGGTTTTCACATCGGTGAGGTCGTTGATGCCGACGATCTCAATATCGGCGAAGGCCGGATCCTTTGCCAAGGCCCGAAAAATGTTTCTGCCGATTCTGCCGAATCCGTTGATACCCACTTTGATTGCCATGGCTTGATACTCCTTTGTCAATATTTAGGGATTGTGTGTCTGATTTCCTGTTCGCCCATCACCCAAACGCTCCATCAGGAGCGCATTGAGATGCGCTCCCTTCACCAAGGCCTCATGGCAGTTCGGATTGTTGCGCAGAGCCCTTTGATAGAGTTGTCGCGCCTCTTGATACCATTGCCCCTCAAAAAAACTCCACCCCGCCTGACAGAAACCAACTGCCACGTCGCCACCGAAGAGACCGTCAAAGATTTCTTCAAGGGTTTCTCCCCAAAGTTCGCAGAGGACATCCTCCTTCTCCACCAGCAGGCGGACAACCAGCCCGTTGACCATCAGGGTGGGCAGCATGGCCCGTACCAGGAAATTGACCTGGCTGAACAGAAAGCCAACCCGTTCCATCTGTCGGCCGACATCTTCCATGATCTGGCCAATCAGAGCCCGCACATTGCGGATCGCATCATCAGCGCCCGCTTCCTGGACGCCGATACGATTTGTCAAGGTGTCGACGGCCACGGTGCGAGCACCGTAGTTTTCCAGAAGATAGAGTGTTTCCTTGAGTTTCAGGCATTCATGGAACAACGAGCCCACCGTCCAGTCAAGCAGCATGCCGTGCATTGCATGTTCCAGACTGGATTGCGGCCAGATTCGATGGCAGAGATCCTTCAGGCGCCAAAGACGGCCATTGCCATCCTCCGTGCCCACCATGCATGTCACTTGGTGCAGCAATTCAACACGCACCGCCCGCCAGGTCGCATCATAAGCATCGTTCTCCTCCGCTTGCCCGGACAGGCACCTGTCTCGATACAGGGCGTATATCCGCTGAAACCAAACAATCAGGTCGAGGATATCATTGATCGCCTGGCGGATGAAATAGTCTCGCCGCCCGGAAAACCAATCCACCTTGGCATCGTCCGGTGCGCTCGGAGCGTGTCCCTGCCCCATGGCCATGGTCATGGCCCTTCGTTTCCTCCCTTGATCATCGCCTGACGATACAGAGAAAGATAGGCTGCCATGACCCTTTCCCAGGTGTGGTGGCGAAGAATCCGATCGACAGCGGCCATCTGCATCGAACGGAGCGTATGCGGGTGATGTCTGTACACCCGCAACGCTTGACCAATCGCCTCCACCAGACGTGGCGGCTCGTTGCCACTGTAGGAAAAACCTGTCTCGCCGTTGATCACCTTGACCAACCCCCCCACACGATGAACGATCGGCACATTCCCCAATAATTGGGCAATATAGTCGGTGAGGCCGCACGGCTCGTATCGCGATGGAATCAAAAAAAAGTCTCCGGCGGCATAGACATGGTTGGCGAGCAGAGGATCAAACCCCTTGAGGAAACAGACCCTGCCGGGATAGAAACTGGTCACCTGTTCAAGATCCCGCTCAAAGGTTCGATCACCCGAGCCCAGGACAAGAAACTGCACCCCCTGTTCCCGGGACAACAACTGATGGAGGGCCTGGATCAGCACATCGACACCTTTTTGTTCGGTCAGGCGGCCGATGAAGGTGCACAGCGGCAGGGCCGGAGAAGGATCCAACCCGCCATGCTGCTTGACCTGGGACCAAGACCCGCGCTCGGTGATGGCTGCCAGCAGGGTCCGCTTGCACACCTGTTTGCCTTCCAGGTCGCCGCCCAGAACATCGTATCCGGCCGCCAGACCCAATGGGTCGGGAAAGCGGGGGTCAAAGGCCGCGGGATCAATACCGTTGGTCACGCCGGCCAGGGTGACCCCTCGCTCCACCAGGGTGTGCCCGAGCCAACCGGTGCGGACATCCTCCGAGGTCTTTTGCAACTCTCGGGCATACTGCTCACTCACCGTGTTGAGCACGGCGTAGTCGGAAGCAGCCACAAATGGATCGAAACTCTCCGCCAACCGGCTCCGCTTGATCACCCGATTCGGCAGCCCGGTGATGGCATGGGCAAAAGCCAGGTCGGCCACTTCCTGGTGATACCCGACGCCGGCGTTGTGGATGGTGACCACCGCCCCGGTATGGCGAAAATAAGGACGATACCCGCTGTTTTCACGCATCATCGCAGGCAGGGTCGCGGCATGTCCGTCGTGGCAATGGATAACATCGGGGTGTTCGTCCAGCAGGATCATCAGATCAAGGGCACCTTTTTGCAGCAGGATATTCATGGCAAAGTAGTCGAAATGCCCGCCTCCTGTACGCTGCCAGGCAACCTCCTGTTCGTCCTCCTCCGTATAGGTGTAGACTGCTCGCTTGGCGGCAAACCGATCCGCCTCGAGGAGGAAGACCCTGACCCCGTGCATCTCCGCCTGCCAGACGGCGACCGGTTCCCGTCGTTCTTCGGCGGCGTAGTTCATGTCCAC
>JAUWAH010000063.1 GCA_030602145.1 Desulfobulbus sp. | reverse complement strand
GGCCAGGAGATCAATCCGGAGGCGAAAAAGGAAGGGTAGCCCCACCGCACTGCCAACCGGTTGCGTGACACAAAAAAACCGGGCGGAGGAATTCCTCCGCCCGGTTTTTCCTTGTTCGGCAAGCGGAACTATCGCAGGGCTGCCAGGGCCTGCTTGATCCGCCCCATCCCCTGTTCTATGGTAGCCATGGAGGTGGCGAAGGAGAAACGGATGAAGGCATCGGCACCGAAGGCGGCACCGGGCACCGAGGCCACTTGGGCCTCGCTGAGGAAGTAGTCGGCCAGGGCGACGGAGCCGTCAATCACCTTGTCGTTGTAGGATTTGCCATAGTAGGAGGAAAAATTCGGAAACACGTAAAAAGCGCCCATGGGGGCGACGCAACTGACCCCGTCAATCGATTCCAGGGCTTCGACAAAATAGGCCCGCCTTGGGATGAAGGCGTCGCGCAATTGGCGGGGAAAATCCTGGGGCCCGGTCAGGGCGGCCAGGGCGGCGTATTGAGACGGAGCGGCGGGATTCGAGGTCGATTGACTCTGGATCTTGTTCATCGCCCTGATGATTTCACGCGGGCCGACCGAATAGCCGATCCGCCATCCCGTCATGGCAAAGGACTTGGATACACCGTTGGAGAGCACGGTCTGCTCTTTCAACCGCGAATCGGCATGGAGAATATGCGGCACCCTGCCCTCACCGTAGAACAACTCCTCATACATATCGTCGGTGACCACCAGCCAGCCCTCCTCATAAGCCATCTTGGCGACCTCGGCCAGGGCAGCCTGTGAATAGACCGCGCCAGTCGGATTGGAGGGGCTGTTGAGGATGATTGCCTTGGTCTTGGTCGTGGCGTGCCGGGCCAAGGCAGCCGGTTCGATATCGAACCGGTTCTCCTGCTTGAGCGGCACGATCACCGGCGTACCGCCGGCCAACTGCACCATGGGTGGGTAGGAAACCCAATAGGGTGCCGGAATGAGGACTTCATCACCCGAATTCAGGACAGCCTGGAATATATTGTAGAGACCGTGCTTGCCGCCGCAACTGATCTGGACATCGTCAGGCGTGTACTCCCAGCCCTGCTCCCCCCGCAGCTTGGCGCAGACCGCCTCCCGCAACTCCACGATACCCGCCGCCGGCGTATAGCGGGTGCGACCGTCGTCGATTGCCTTTTTCCCGGCTGCACAGACATGGGCCGGCGTGGGCAGGTCGGGCTCGCCGACGCTGAAATTCAAAATATCCGCGCCCGCCGCCCTCAGGGCCTTGGCCTTGGCATTGACGGCGAGGGTCGGTGACGGCGCCACTTGCAGCACCCGGTCCGCAAGCAAAAATTTCTCAGAAAACATCATTGCACTCCTTCCTTTGAGCGTTCCCCGGTTGATAAAAAACAGTGCGCTGTACCGCTTTTAAGCAAAATGCACAAGAGCAAAAAAACGGCCCCCTGCACATTATTGTCGACCCAACCCCCTGCTTACGGTTCCTTGAAGACCGGGCAAGGGCGCTGCCGGTCATAGCGGCGATATACCGGATCATCACCATCGCGGTGGCAGTCGAGGCAGAGTCCGATGCGAAGGATACGCTGCAACTCATCGCCATTGAAAGGCCGCAGATTCGCCCGAGATCCGTGCTGCAGCGGCGTGCCGTCAATGGTCACGAAGGTGTCGAACCCCACCGTCTGCCCATGGTCGTTGACTACTCCCCGATCAACGGGGGTAAAGCGCCACCGACCGTCCTGTTTGGTCAATTTTCCCTCGCCGAGTCCCACGGTCTTGGGCTCGGCGTGGCATTCCTTGCAGGCCCTTCCCTTGGCCTGGATGGTATGGGGGTTGATCGCCGCCATGGTGAAACGGTTGAAGCCGCCCTCCGATCGCCCCTGCTCGTCGATCAGGGTAACCAGATCCTGGCAACCAGGGGTCACCACCACCACCTCCTCACCCCAGACGGCCAGCATCGGCTTCTCGTAGCGGATATAGGAACGCCCCTCTTCCCACCAGCCCGGCGTCTCCTTGAGGGTGAGTTTGTCGAGATGGGTTTCACGCTTGTCCCGCTTGACATGGCAGCCGTAGCACTGGGGGACCCAGGTGGAATGACAGGCGGAGCAGGTGACCCGTTCATGGAAGGGGGCCAGACAGGCTCGCTCGTGAGGGGGCTTGAGGGGCCGCTGTTTGCCATCGATCTTACCGGTGAGAACAAACAACCCCTCCTGCTTGCCGACGTTGGTCAACGGTTTGTTTTTGCGGGTCATCCCGGGGTTCTTGTCATGGCAACTCCGGCAGGTGATCTCCACCTGCTCTTCGAAGTGGGCGTATCTTGTGCCGTCACCCATGACCTCGTCGCGGGTGTGGCAGTCGATGCAGGTCATTCCCTTGGCGTGATGGACATCCGGGGCGATCTTGAGGTAAAAACGGTCGCCGGGCAGCCGTTGCGAAGAATGGAGTCCCTCTTCATAGGGCGTGCCGTACCCTTCGGCCTCATAGATGCCCGTGTAGGACAGGCCGATGCGGCCGGAACGATTGTGGCAGCGAATGCAGTTCTCGTCCGGCACCTGTTTGACCACCAGGGGGTGCGGCCGGTTTTTCCTGGCTTCCTCCTGCTCCGCCTCCGAAAGCTGGACGGTCACCGTGTTGCGAGGGGTCCCGGGGGGAAGAACATAATGACAGGCGGAACACCCGCCGCCCTTTTCGTTAAAAAAGGCCGGCGCACCGGGCAGATCGTTCTTCTGTTTCCACAGATGGCAGGTGGCGCAGAGTTTACGGTAATAGTCGAGGGCCAGAGAGGTCTCGCCACTGGTCAGCAGCTGCTCGACGGTTATGTCGGCGTTCTGGTCCTCGCGTTCGCCCCAGTAATAGAGCAAGGTGGCCAGGATGCCGCGATTGGTGGCCATCAGCGAATTCTTCACCTTGTTGATGTCCGTCGGATGACACCCCTCGACACCGCAGGTCTTGGCTGCCCAGCGCAGGTCGCCGGGGTTCAGGACCATGCCCGCATGGGCCTTGTCCTTGTCGATGGTCAGCGGGTCTCCCAGGTGACAGGGTGAGCAGCCGACCACCAGGCGGTCGTGGGCGCCGTCCAGTTTTTCCTTGGTGTGGCAGCTCAAGCACATCTCGACCATGCCGGCGGTGGTCACCGCCAGTTGATCGGGACGTTCGGTGGCCTGTTCACGAAAAACGAGGTACCCGATCACCAGCAGACAGGCCGGCACAAAGACAAAGACAGGAATGAGACTGCGGGATGGCCGGGCCATGTCGCTTATTGAACGTCTTGATTTTAAAAACAGGTTGGTTGAGCGGCGGGGGATCGGATCGGGCCAGAATACCGAAAAAAAAGAATGGCGTCAAAGAAACGTTCACATCCCAGCCGGGTTTTGCGAACGGATGGTCATTCCGCAAACCCCTGGACCACCGGGTAGCGCCGTCCCGGACCAAAGGCCTTGGTGGTCACCTTGATGCCGAGCGGTGCCTGCTTGCGCTTGTATTCGTTGAGCTTGACCCGGCGGACGATGTCCCGAACAATCCGGGCATCGATGCCACCTTCGGCGATCTCATCGACGCTCTTGTGTTCTTCCAGATAGGCATGGAGCACGGCGTCGAGGAGGTCATAGGGGGGCAGATCGTCCTGGTCGAGCTGGTCTGGCTTGAGTTCCGCCGTGGGTGGTCGGGTGATGATCCCTTCAGGGATGATCTCCCCTTCCCGATTGAACCATCGGGCCAGGGCATAGACCAGGTGCTTGGGCACATCGGCAATGACCGCTAGGCCGCCGCTCATGTCACCGTAGAGGGTACAGTAGCCCACCGCCATCTCCGACTTGTTGCCGGTGGACAGCAGCAACCGGTTGAACTTGTTGGACAGGGCCATGAGCAGGTTGCCCCGGATTCGGGCCTGCATGTTCTGTTCGGTGGTGTCCTCGGCCAGACCGGCGAACAGCGGCGCCAGGGTGGCCCGGTACACTTCCATGGCTGCGGAGATGGAAATCACCTCGAAATCGCAGCCGAGATTGTCAGCCAATCGGCGGGCGTCATCGACCGACCGCTGCTCCGTGTAAGGCGAGGGCATGGCCACGCAGAGCACGTTCTCCGGCCCCAGGGCCCGACAGCCGATCACGGCGGTCACCGCCGAATCGATGCCACCGGACAGGCCGAGCACCGCCTTGCGAAAACCGCTCTTGTGCAGGTAGTCACGCACCCCGAGGATCAGGGCCGCCTCCACATGGGCTACGCTGTCCAACAATGTATCCGGGCCGCTTCGATCCCACGCCAAGCTGTCGACAATGAGCATATCCTCGGCAAAGCCGGCAGCCGTCCGACACAGGGTCCCGTCCGGAGTCAGCACCATGGAGTGGCCGTCGAAGATCAGCCCGTCCTGGCCGCCGACCTGGTTGGCATAGAGCAGGGGCAGGTTATTCTGCCGGCAGATGTGGCCGAAGACCTCCCGGCGGACCTGGATCTTGCCATGATAATAGGGAGAGGCGGAGATGTTGATCAGACAGTCGGGGCTGCTCGGGCCGGCCATCATCCCGGCAAGGGGATTGGCGGCATACGAGTCCCTTGTCCACCAGATGTCCTCGCAGATGGTCAGGCCGCAGCGCAGTCCCTGGAAGGGGAACACTGTCGATGCGGTGCCCGGTTCGAAATAGCGGGTTTCGTCGAAGACGTCGTAGGTTGGCAGGAGTTGTTTGCGGGCCCGAAAGGCAATGGTGTTGTGCTGCAGGACAAAGGCGGCATTGTACAGGGGTTTGCCCGGGCCTTGCCGTCGTTCCAGGGCGCCGATGATGCAGGTGATGTCACCGAGCCCCTTGATGAGGTCGGCGAGGGCGCGATCATGCGCCTCAAGAAAGGCCGGCCGTTCCAGTAAATCCTGGGGCGGATAACCGCACAGGGTGAGTTCGGGGAAGATGACCAAGTCACAGCCGGCCTGTTCGGCCCTGCGGATCGAATCGTTGACCTGGCGCAGATTCCGTTCGAAGGCACCGATCAGAGGATTGGTCTGAACGAGAGCTATTTTCACCATCGATTACCCCGCAGCAACGACCCGGCATGGTGACGGGTCATGTTCGCCGTTCTCGTAAAAAAGCCACGGGAACGACGTTCCGCGCTTTGCAACACCCTGTATTTGCATGTGGCAGGTCTGCTTCCAAGGGTTGTTACGAGGTTGTCATGTTTCGGACGACTGGAAGCGTCCGTCGAGGAGAGAGACCCGCCCAAGGGAAGGATGAACGTCGAAAAAAATGTACACCCCGTACGGTTTGCACAAAAAACCCGGCAGAGTGGTCCCGCCGGGCATGAAAGTCAGTTTGATTACTGTTTGCTGACGTTGGCGGCAGCCGGTCCCTTTGGCCCGTCAACGATTTCAAACTGAACCTTGTCCCCTTCGTTGAGTGTTTTGAAGCCCGATCCACTGATCGCAGAGTAGTGGACAAAAACATCCTTGCCTGATTCTTGTTCAATAAAACCGAAACCCTTTGACTCGTTAAACCACTTCACTGTTCCTTTCAACATTGTTCCCTTTTTCTCCTTGTTGTGGGGCTGAATGTTTCTCCCATGCGATATGGCGGACCGTACTGCTCCCCCCAGGTGCAGATAAAATCTAACCCGCCAAAATAGCGCATGTTCTACTCCAGCGGCGAACATAACACTAAAAAAATTAAAAACAAGGAAATTGATGCCCGGCCCCGGCTGTCGGCCATTTTTCATCGCCGACGGACCCATCGGCCCTTCACCGCTGATAGGTCTGCACGGCGCGGTTATGATCGGCGAGATTGGTGGAGAAAATGTGGGTCCCGTCGTTTCTGGACACGAAGTAGAGGGCATCGGAATCGGCTGGATACAGCACCGCCTCCAGAGCGGCGCGGCCGGGATTACAGATTGGACCCGGCGGTAGACCGGCAATGACATAGGTATTGTAGGGCGTCTCCCTCCGAAGGTCGGCCCTGGTCAGGTTGCCGTTGAAGTTGGGGATGCCGTAGATGACGGTCGGATCGGACTGCAGACGCATCTTGCGGGCGAGCCGGTTATAGAACACCCTGGCAATGAGCGATCTCTCGGCCGGAGCGCCGGTTTCCTTTTCCACTATCGAGGCCAGGGTGACCAGTTGATGGCGGTTCAGGTCGAGATGGCCGGGGACTTGCAACGTCTGCCAGACTTGTTGGAAACGTTGGACCATCATGCCGATGATCGCCGTCTCGTCGACCTCGGAACGGACCAGGGTATAGGTTTCAGGAAAGAGGTAGCCCTCCAGGCTGTCCGCCTCGACTCCCAGGCGGCGAGCCAAGGCTTCGTCTTCGACCAGGGCAAGAAAACGTTCCGGCTGCACCCAGCCGTCCTTGGCGAAGAGGGCTGCTATCTGGACGGCGGTCAATCCTTCGGGGATGGTGACCTGATGCCGCAGGGTCCTGCCCGAAGCCAGCAATTCCAGGACCTGGGGGGGCGTCAGTCCATAGGGAATGATGTACTCCCCGGCCTTGAGCTTGGTTCGCTGGCCGGAAAGTGCGACCAGGCAAAGATAGCGGATGTCGTTTTTGAGCACTCCCTGATCGGCCAGTAGGGCCCCGATGCCACGCACGCCGGTTCCCTTGGCGATGGTGACCACAACCTCGCCGCTTCCCGGCGAAACAGTGTTCAGGTAGGAGAGATACCAACCGCCGAAAGCGCCGGCGACAACCAGGAGCAGCAGCAGAAAAGAGAGAATGAAACGGCGCATGGTTGGATCGGGGGCGGCGGTGAAGGATGGAAAAACATGCCGGGCGGGCAATCAGGTGGGCGGTGGGCGGTCGGCCGTCGGCTTTGGCCGCACGGTCGACCGTGCCCGTTTATTCACTTTGCTTCCTGGTTTGTTTGTTTGCCACGCGAGGAGCGGGGCGGGATTTTCCCCAGGGTCAGTTCGACCACCTCATCCATGTGACTGACCGGGAAGAAGGTGATTTTTTTCCGTAATTCCTCTGGGATCTCGACCAGGTCCTTCTGGTTCTCCTCCGGAATGATCACCTTGGTGATACCGGCACGCAGGGCCGCCAGGGCCTTGTCCTTCAGCCCGCCGATGGGCAGTACCCGGCCCCGCAGGGTGACCTCTCCGGTCATAGCCACACCCCGCTTGACAGCCTTACCGCTGATTGCCGAAAAAAGCGCCGTGGTCATGGTGATACCCGTCGACGGTCCATCCTTGGGTATGGCGCAGGCCGGCACATGGATGTGGATGTCAACCGTGTCGAAATACTCGGGATCGACGCCGAGCACCGTGTTGCGGCTACGGCAGTAGCTGAGGGCCGCCTGGGCTGACTCCTTCATCACCTCCCCCAACTGGCCGGTGAGCAGCAATTTGCCCTTGCCCGGCAGGACCGAAGTCTCGATATGGAGCAGTTCGCCGCCGACCTCGGTCCACGCCAGGCCGATCACCAGGCCGGGCTGGCCGCTGGTGTCCAGATCCCTTTCCGGCAGAAACTTCGGCGGGCCGAGATATTTCTCCACGGTTTTGTCGGAGATCACATAGGGCCCCCTCCCTCCCTCGGCCACCTTGCGGGCGATTTTTCTGCAGACCTTGCCCAGGGCACGCTCCAGGTTACGCACCCCGGCCTCATGGGTGTATTTGCTGATGATCAACTCCAGGGTGGGATCGTCGATCTTGATCTGGCTTGTCTTGATCCCGTTTTCCTTGATCTGCCGCGGCAAGAGATATTTGTTGGCGATGACCATCTTCTCTTCCAGGGTATAGCCGGAGAGTTGGATCACCTCCATGCGGTCCAGGAGCGGCCCCGGAATGGTGTCGCTGCGATTGGCGGTGGTGATGAACATGACCTTGGAGAGATCGAAGGGCAGGTTCATATAGTGATCGGAGAAGGTGTTGTTCTGCTCCGGATCGAGCACCTCCAGCAGGGCCGAAGAGGGATCCCCGCGGTAGTCGTCGCCGATCTTGTCGATCTCGTCCATCATGAAGACCGGATTGTTGGTGCCGACGTTCTTCAGCCCCTGCAGGATACGACCGGGCAGGGCGCCGATATAGGTGCGCCGATGGCCGCGGATTTCGGCCTCGTCACGCATGCCGCCGAGCGACAGCCGATAGAATTTGCGGCCCATGGCCTTGGCAATGGCCTGGCCCAGCGATGTCTTGCCCACGCCCGGCGGACCGACGAAACAGATGATCGGCCCCTTGGTATCGGCATTGAGCTTGCGCACCGCCAGATATTCGAGGATACGCTCCTTAATCCGGTCCAGGCCGTAATGATCCTCGTCGAGCACCGTCGCCGCCACCTTGAGATCGAGCATATCGGTGGACGACTGCCGCCAGGGGAGGTCGAGAAACCAATCGAGGTAGGTGCGAACAATGGTGGCCTCGGAGGCGTCGGGATGCATCATTTCCAGCCGCCGCAACTGTTTTCGGGCCTCTTTCTTGGCGTACTTGGGCATTTTCTTTTTGCGCAGTTGCTTGCGCAACTCATCGATCTCCTGGGAGTAGCCATCCTCGTCCCCCAGTTCCCGCTTCAGGGCCTGAATCTGTTCACGGAGGAAGTACTCCCGTTGGCTGCGGGACATCTCCTCCTTGGCGTCGGACTGAATCTTGGCCTGAACCGTGGAAACCTCCAACTCCTTGTGGAGCAGATCGGCCACCAGCCGCAGCCGTTCGGCCGGATCGACGGTTTCAAGAATCTTCTGCGATTCCGATATCTTCAAGCGGAGATTTGACCCCACCAGATCGGCCAGGCGCCCGGGCTCCTCGATGTTGTTGATGATCATCATCAGATCGGAGGACAGCAGGCCGCGCAGGGACATGATCTTTTCGGTCTGCTCGCGTACCGTCCGCATCAGGGCTTCGGTCTCGACGGTGATTTCCGGCGTCTCCGGCTCCTCGATCAGGTCGATCTCCACCCGGTAAAAGGGCTTTCTCTGGAGGAAAGAGCGGATTCTCGCCTTGGACAGGGCCTGAACCAGCACCTTGAGCCGACCGTCGGGCAGTTTGAGGGTGCGCATGATCATCGACACCATGCCCACCTGGTAGAGATCCT
>JAUWAH010000433.1 GCA_030602145.1 Desulfobulbus sp. | reverse complement strand
CCTTCTTTTCGGTCGCTTACGGTCGTTTGCCCACCCAACCATGGGGCAATCCGCCCAAACAGCACGACCACCCGGGACGCTTCGCACCTGCCTTCCAGCCAACACAAACATAACATATCGAAAAAACATGAAATAATTAATGGCACGATCCTTGCTTTTGTTCAGCAGCGCGTATTTGGATCCAAAGACAGGCAGGCAGAGACAAGAAATCCTCACTCTTTAAGAAGGAAGGTGCGATTATGGCAGTTCGAGAGCAAGTCTACGGTTATTTCATTCCCAGCGTCACCCTGATCGGCATTGGTGCCGCCAAACAGATCCCGGACAAAATCAAAGCCCTCGGCGGCTCCAAACCGCTGATCGTCACCGACAAGGGCATCACCGGTGCCGGGATCACCAAACAGATCACCGACCTGCTCGACGCAGCCGGGATGAAGTATGTGGTCTACGACGAGACCATCCCCAACCCCACCGACAAGAACGTCCATGACGGCGTCGACGTCTACAAGAAGGAGAAATGCGACAGCCTGATCACCCTGGGCGGCGGCTCTTCCCACGACTGCGGCAAGGGCGTCGGCCTGGTGATCGCCAACGGCGGCAAGATCCATGACTACGAGGGCGTGGACAAATCCTCCAAGCCCATGCCGCCGTATCTCGCCGTCAACACCACCGCCGGCACCGCCTCGGAGATGACCCGGTTCTGCATCATCACCGACACCTCCCGCCATGTGAAGATGGCCATCGTCGACTGGCGGGTCACCCCGGGCGTGGCGGTCGACGATCCGCTGTTGATGGTGGGCATGCCGCCGGCACTCACCGCCGCCACCGGCATGGACGCCCTCACCCATGCGGTCGAGGCCTATGTATCCACCATCGCCAACCCGATGACCGACTCCGCCGCCGAAAAAGCCATCGAGCTGATCGCCAAGCATCTCCGCCCCGCCGTGGCCAACGGCCAGGACATCGAGGCCCGCGAAGGGATGTGTTTTGCCCAGTATCTGGCCGGCATGGCCTTTAACAACGCCAGCCTCGGTCATGTCCATGCCATGGCCCATCAGTTGGGCGGCTTCTATGACCTGCCCCACGGCGAGTGCAACGCCATCCTGCTCCCCCATGTCGAGCGGTTCAACCTGATCGCCAAGATGGACCGGTTCGTCAAGATCGCCCAACTGATGGGTGAAAACACCGCTGGTCTGGCTCCCCGCGATGCCGCCGAGCTGGCCCTGGTGGCGATTAAAAAACTGTCGACCGACATCGGCATCCCCGCCGGCCTGATCGAGCTGGGCAAGCGCTATGGCAAGGAGGTCAAGGCATCCGACATCGACACCATGGTGGCCAACGCCCAGAAGGACGCCTGCGGTTTGACCAATCCGCGCTGTCCGAAGGATGTCGACGTCAAGGCGATCTATACCGCCGCGCTGTAAAAGGCAGGTGGAGAGGCGTGTAGTATGTAAGTTGATAGCTCATGGAACCCCTACAGGCTCAATTCCTAACAAGCTACACAGCTACTACAGACTAACCCACCTAAAAAACACGCTGTGGTTGGCGTTACGGGACGCGGCAACGCGTCCCGTGTTTCGTGTTTCCCCCGGAAAAGAGGCGCAGGTGGTTTCCTCCTTGTACCCCTGCGCCTTTCCTCCTCAAACCAACCAAAACCAACCGATTCTCCCAAGGGTTGACAACCACCACCAATTGGAATACATAAACTCAACATGTTGAATTGTTGTTTTTTTCAATGAACCCAACCAGGGTCGTCACGGTGCGGGTTTCGGCGTGGCGCAATTCTTCCATTTCTTCGCTGAGGAGCTGATCGCATGGCTGATAAAATTTTTCGTGTAAACATGTCCGACCTGACCACCAAGGTCGAAGCCGTCCCCGAGGCATGGATGGGCCTGGGGGGCCGCGGCCTGACCTCCACCGTTGTCGCCGCCGAAGTCAAGCCCACCTGCCATCCATTGGGCAAACACAATAAACTTGTTATTGCGCCGGGACTGCTTTCCGGCACCCAGGCCGCCAACTCCGGCCGGTTGTCGGTCGGCGCCAAGAGCCCGCTCACCGGGACCATCAAGGAAGCCAACGCCGGCGGCACCTCAGCCCAGATGCTGGCCAAGTTGGGCATCAAGGCCCTGATCATCGAAGGCAAGCCCGCCGACGACACCACCTGGTACAATCTCCATGTCAACGCCGATGGCGTCACCATCGCCAAGGAGAGCGAGGTGGTCGGCATGGGCAACTTCGCTGTGGTCGAAACCCTCAACAGGCGGCTCGGCGACAAAGTCGGCATTATCACCATCGGCCCGGCCGGCGAGATGCGCATGTGCGGCGCCAACATCTCGATCAAGGATCCGGACAACCACGTGCGTTCCAATGGCCGCGGCGGCCTCGGCGCAGTGATGGGCTCCAAACAGATCAAGTTCATCTCGGTGGAGCCGACCGATCGCAAAGTGGAGATCGCCGATCCCGAGGCGTTCAAGACCGCCGGCCGCACCTTTGCCAAGGCCCTGATCGACAACCCGATCAGCAAGGCCCTGGGCCAGTACGGCACCAACGTCCTGGTCAACATCATCAACGAATCCGGCGGCCTGCCCACCAAGAACTTCACTACCGGCCAGTTCGAGGGCCACGAGGCCATCTCCGGCGAGACCATGCACGACACCATCGTTGCCCGGGGCGGCAAGCCGAAACACAACTGCCATCCCGGCTGCGTCATCAACTGCTCGCAGATTTACGCCGACGTCAAGGGCCAGTACAAGACCTCCGGTTTCGAGTACGAGACCATCTGGGCCCTGGGTGCCGACTGCTGCATCGACAACCTCGACCATGTCGCCGAGGCCGACCACCTGATGGACGATATCGGACTCGATT
>JAUWAH010000047.1 GCA_030602145.1 Desulfobulbus sp. | reverse complement strand
CGACCACGGCGGCAGGCATGGCCACACCAACGGTCAACGGCCAGCGCCGGGGGACCATGCGGGCGATCAGGAGAACGACCACCAGGCCCATGGCCAGGGCCCGGCAGGACCTGTGCGAAAGCACCGCCCCCAAACTGAGTGCGGCGAGTCCAAATCGTTCCGCCCTGGTCAGATGATGCCGGTGCAGGCCGAGCAGCCAGAAGCAGAGGACCAGCAGGGGGACGAGGATATCGGGCATCAGTTGGGCCGTGTACCAGCCGATGCCGCTCAAAAAACCCAAACCAACGGCTGACAGGGCCAGGGCCGGTGCTCCGGCAGGCAAACCATGGCAGCGCAGCAGCAGGTGGAGCACCCAGAGCACCGCCAGGCACTGGGCCACGATCGGCCCCCACAGCGACCACCAGTTCAGGGAGGTCGCCTGTAAAAACAGGCCGTAAAACAGGGAGCGACCCGGCACGAGGCGCATGCTGGACACGGCTTCTATATAGCCGCCGGTATCGTAAAAGGTGAGGGCAAACCCGTTCCACAGTGCCGGGGCGAGCAGCACGGCCAGAGCTATGACGAGCCACAGCGGTTGGCTCAATCGGTGGAGGAGCAGACCGGTTGGGCGGCTGATCGATCCGGAGGAGGAAAGGGGGAGATGGTTGGGTGCTGACGGCATGGCGATGCGAGGACGAAGGATGGTGGAGGCCGGAGCCTTTTTCAGCAAGAGGGTTTTGTCATTGCCGAGACAGGTGTCGGGAATCAAGTCATAAAAAATCAAAGGGTTAAGGTTTACCTCCCCAGCCTGTCCCCGTGTTAGGACGGAAGCGTGAATGAGGACATAACGCACCAACGGTTCATTGTCCAGGAGACCCGGTGCGACAAGTTTATGTATCCGGTCAGCATGAGCAAAGGGTTAGGGGATGATCAGGAAATGATCAAGAGGCGGGCAACGAGGCTGTAACCGTTCCCTAACCCAATCCACATCAGTCCCTGGTAAATAGATTGCAATCATGCCGGCAACCATCCGGCCGCCGGATTCCTTTAGCTCGGCCGCCATCCATCGCGTGCACCCATGAACAGTCCTGTACAGATTGCCGTTCTCATCCCCTGTTACAACGAGGAGGCCACCGTGGGCAAGGTGGTCGTCGATTTTCGCCGTGTCCTGCCCGAGGCCCGCATCTATGTCTACGACAACAACTCCCGCGACGACACGGTGGCCGTGGCTCGGGCAGCCGGGGCTGTCGTCCGCGCCGAACCCCTGCAGGGCAAGGGCAATGTCGTCCGCAGGATGTTCGCCGACATCGAGGCCGATGTCTATGTACTGGTGGATGGCGACGCCACCTACGATGCCCAAACGGCGCCGGCGATGATCGGTTGCCTGCTCGACCAGCAGTTGGATATGGTCAACGGTGCCCGCACCACCGTCATCCGTGAGGCGTACCGGCCGGGTCACCGGTTTGGCAACTGGCTGCTCACCGGCATTGTCCGCTGGATTTTCGGCGACCGCTTCCGGGACATGCTCTCCGGGTACCGGGTGTTTTCGCGGCGGTATGTGAAGAGCTTCCCTTCGCTGGCCAACGGTTTCGAGATCGAGACCGAACTGACCGTCCACGCCCTGCATCTGCGCATGCCGACCGCCGAGATCGAAACACCCTACAAGGAGCGGCCCGAGGGCTCGACCAGCAAGCTGTCCACCTTCAAGGATGGCTTCCGCATCCTGTGGATGATTGTCAAGCTGATCAAGAACGAAAAGCCGATTCCGTTCTTTTCCCTGATTGCCGGACTGTTCGCCGTGGTTTCGATTGTCCTGATGCTGCCCATCCTGGCCGAATACCTAGCCACCGGCCTGGTGCCAAGGCTGCCAACGGCGGTGCTGTCGATGGGCATGATGATCCTCGGATTTCTCAGTCTTGCCTGCGGGCTCATCCTCGATACCGTCACCCGCGGCCGCTGCGAGATCAAGCGGATGCGCTATCTCAACATCCCGGTGATCCAGGGGTGAGCGACGAAAGAAGTCGGTCCGTGCCGGTGCATCCGGACGGCAGGCTGTTCCCCCAATTCTGGCGATTCTGCCTGGTGGGGGTGGCCGGGTTTGCAGTCAACGGCGGCCTGGTCGAGATCCTGGTGCCAGCCCTGGGGCCGATCGGGGCGCAGGCGGTGGCCTTTCCGGCGGCAGTCACCCTCACCTGGTGCCTGAACCGGCGCTATACCTTCGGCGCCAGCGGTCTTTCGCCGCGGCGCGAATGGTTGCGTTATGCCCTGGCCAACTGCACCGGCTGGCTGCTCAACAACACCGCCTACCTGCTCCTTGTCTTTTGGTGGCCCCTTGCCGCCGTCCATCCCTCGCTTGCCGTGGCCGGAGGCTCCGTTGCCGGCCTGACGGCCAACTTCGTGCTCTCCCGCCGACTGGTGTTCAGGCACCCTGCCTGAAGGCCGCCTCGGAACTCAAAAACACTTCTCCTCCGCAGTTGACCATTGCCTTTGTCGATCGGTACGCTACAGTGTGGCGGCACGGCAAAGGGTAATCAAGATCGACCGAAACGACGGATGAGGGTAGAGGGCTGGATGTTCGAGATGGATGGCCGGCAAAGTGAAGGGAAGGATCGGGCCTGTCTGCGCGACGACCGCACCGGCCATTGGCTCGAATTCTCCCGACCCCACCGGGTGATCGGCACCGCCAGAAAGGAAGAGGTGATGGCCTGCCTGCGCGAGGTCGAGCGGCTGGTGCGGACCCAGGGCTGGGCCGCGGCCGGATTCGTCGCCTATGAGGCGGCGCCCGCCTTCGATGCGGCCCTTGCCGTCCGGGAAGAGACGACCTTTCCTCTCCTCCGCTTCGGTCTCTACCCGCCGCCGGCCGCCATCCGTTTGCCGGAGCCAGCCTCGCCGCCTCCCGTCCTGGCCTGGCAGCCCACGGTGGACGAAGCCGCATACGGTCGGGCAATCAGAGAGATCCAGCGGCGGATCGGTGCCGGCGACACCTATCAGGTCAACTATACCTACCTATTGCAGGCGCCGTACAGCGGTTCGCCCTGGGAGTTGTTCGTCGCCCTGGCCGCTGCCCACCAGCCGACCTTCGGCGGCTTCGTGGACATGCCGGATTGGGCGGTGCTGTCGCTGTCTCCGGAGTTGTTTTTCCGCCGGCAGGGCGAGGTGGTTGAGTCGGTGCCGATGAAGGGCACCATCGGTCGGGGACTGACCGGGGACGAGGATGCGGCCAACGGGAAGCGGTTACGGACCAGCGGCAAGGACCTGGCCGAGAACGTGATGATCGTCGACATGGTTCGCAACGATCTTGCCCGGATAGCCTGGCCGGGCACCGTGGAGGTGAAGGAGCTGTTCGCCGTCCATCGGTATCCGACCCTCTGGCAGATGGTCTCCACGGTGGCCGCCCGCACCGGTGCAGACCTGGCCGACCTCTTTGCGGCCCTCTTTCCGGCGGCCTCGATCACCGGGGCCCCCAAGGCCAGCACCATGGCCATCATCCGGGAGCTGGAAACGACGCCCCGCCGCATCTACACCGGCTCGCTCGGTTTTGTGCTGCCCGACGGCCGCGCCCAGTTCAATGTCGCCATCCGCACCCTGCTGATCGACCGGCAGCGTCATCGGGCCGAGTACGGGGTGGGCGGCGGCATCACCGCCGATTCCACCATCGAGGGCGAGTGGGAGGAGACGCGGATCAAGACCCTGGTCTGCCGGGCCGCCCGTCCGGCCTTCTCCCTGCTGGAAACCCTGCTCTGGACGCCGGAGGCCGGCTTTGTCCTCCTGGACGAACACCTATGCCGCCTGACCGGTTCCGCCGCCTATTTCGACTACCCCTGTGATGTGATCGAGGTGCGCCATTGCCTCGACTCGGCCGCTGCCGCCTTCACAGACAGGCCGTACCGCGTCCGGCTATTGCTCGACCGCATCGGTGCGGTGCGCATCGAATCGGCACCCCAGATGACAGCCGACGGGAGCCGGCCGTTTCGATTGGCCCTGGCTCCGCGCCCCATCGACGAGGAGGATGTCTTTCTTTATCACAAAACCACCCACCGTCAGGTGTATGAACGGATGCGCGCCGCCTGCGGCCCGGAGGTGGACGATGTCCTGCTCTACAACCGGCGGGGCGAAGTCACCGAAACCACCATCGCCAACGTGACCCTGACCATCGACGGCTGCGAGGTCACGCCGCCGGTACGCTGCGGCCTCTTGGCCGGGACTCTCCGGCAGCGGCTTTTGGCCGAAGGGCAACTGACCGAAGGGGTGATTCCTCTGGCGGAGGTCGTCGCCCGGGGCGGCTGCACCCTGATCAACTCGGTGCGGGGACGGTTTGCCGCCCGGTTGGTGCCTTTTGCCCCAACGGGGCAGAAGACCGTGGGCGGTGAGGATTGACGGGACGCTTGCCCGGATCGATGGAACTTGTGCCGGACCCGGTGCGGTCAGGATGGACAAGCACGGAAAATTTTCCAACGGCAGCCATTGGAAGGCTTGACACCGATGGAGTTATTCTGTATACAACATGGCTTAAATTTTTAATTTTTCATCGTTGATGATGTTGAGAAGGAATGAGGAGTTCCCATGGCAAATCACAAGTCGGCAGAGAAGAGAGATCGTCAGTCCAAAAAGCGTCGGTTGCGCAACCGGATGAACAAATCGGCCATGAAGACCGCGATCCGCCAGGTTGAAGAAGCAGTTTCCGCCGGTTCCGAGGAACAGGCCAAAGCCGCTCTGCAAGCCGCCATCCCGGTGATCTACAAGACCGCCTCCAAGGGATCGGTACACCAGAATCTGGCCTCCCGCCAGGTTTCCCGTCTGACCAAACGGGTCAACAAGATGCAACCCCTTGCCTAAGGTGGAACCGTTTTTTTTGTTCAGTTCCTTGCACGCATGTCCGGGCCATGGGAGCACTGCGCTCCCGTGGCCTTTTTTTTGATCGCGCCGCCGACGCTTGCTCAGGGTCGGCCTCCCTTGGCCGTCACATAGCCGCTGAACCGGGAACGATCCCGGCCCGCCGATGCAACGGCTCCGCGCCGACCGACGGGCGCCATCCCCGCAGGATGCATCCATGTACTTTCCCCAACCGCATGTCTTTGCTGAAATGATCGGCACCGCCGATCTTGTTCCGGTGCATCGCACCATCATCGCCGACCTCGATACCCCCCTGACCATCTTCGCCAAGGTGGCCGGCAACGATCCCCATGCCTTTTTGTTCGAGTCAATGGAAGGCGGCGAGAAGTGGGGCCGCTACTCGTTCATCGGGCTTGATCCGCTGCTCACCTTCACCAGTGTCCGCGATCAGGTTCGCATCGATTATCCCGGACTGACCGGCGGCGGTGATGAACTGCACGGTGTCAATCCACTCGACGAACTGCGTCGCCTGCTGGCTTCGTTCACGGTCAGCGATGCGCCCGGTCTGCCCCGGTTCTACGGCGGCGCCGTCGGCTTTCTCGGCTATGACATGGTGCGGTTCATGGAGAAGGTGCCGGACCGGCATCCGCCGATCGATCTGCCCGACAGTTCGTTCATGGTGCCGGGTATCGTCCTCATTCACGATGCCGTGCTCCAGAACCTGACCATCGTTTGCAACGTCTGGAGGAAGAGCGGCGAGGACAGCGTCCACCTCTACGAGCAGGCCTGCCGACGAATCGACGACGTCATCGATCTGCTCGCCCAGCCCATTCCCCGCCAATTCGTCATCCAGGACCAGCCCACCGCCGAACACCGCTTCACCTCCAACATGGACGAGGCCGGTTTCGGGGCCATGGTCGAGCGGGCCAAAGAGTACATCCTCGCCGGTGATATCATCCAGGTGGTGCTGTCCCAGCGCTTCCATGCCGAATCCGACCTCAAGCCCTTTGCCCTCTATCGGGCCCTGCGGCACATCAACCCCAGCCCCTATCTGTTCTATCTCCGCCAGGGCGACCTGCTGCTGGTCGGCTCCTCGCCGGAGATCCTGGTGCGCCTGGAGGAAGGGTCCATCGAACTGCGGCCCATCGCCGGCACCAGGAAGCGGGGCGCGACCCCGGATGAGGATCTGGCCCTGGAGCAGGAGTTGCTCGCCGACCCCAAGGAGCGGGCCGAACATTTGATGCTGGTCGATCTGGGCCGCAACGACGTCGGCCGGGTGGCCGAGGCCGGCTCGGTGACGGTGCGCGATCTGCTGGTGATCGAGCGGTACAGCCATGTGATGCACATCGTGTCCGGCGTCCACGGCACCCTGCGCCACGACCTCGATCAGTTCGACGTCATGGCGGCCTGCTTCCCGGCGGGCACGGTCAGCGGCGCGCCCAAGATCCGGGCCATGGAGATCATCGACGAGTTGGAGGTCAGCCGCCGTGGCCCCTACGCCGGTGCGGTGGGCTATTTCGGCTTCTCCGGCAACATGGATTTCTGCATCACCATCCGCACCTTCATCCTCAAGGGGAGGGATTTGTGGATTCAGGCCGGGGCCGGCATCGTCGCCGATTCCGATCCGGTCAAGGAGTACGAGGAAACCATCAACAAGGCCATGGGACTCCGCCGGGCCGTTGAACTGGCGGAAAAGGGGTTTTGAGCCGTGATCGTCATCATCGATAACTACGATTCCTTCACCTACAACATCGTCCAGACCCTGTGTACCGCCCCTCCGGGTGCGCCGGCCGGCTGGCGGGCTCCGGACATCCGGGTTTTTCGCAACGATGCCATCACCGTCGCCGAAATCGACACCCTCGCGCCCGACCGGCTGCTCATCTCCCCCGGACCCTGCACGCCCAAGGAGGCCGGAATCTCCATGGCCGCGATCCTCCATTTCGGCGGCCGCATCCCGGTGCTGGGCGTCTGCCTGGGGCACCAGTCGATCGGCGAGGCCATGGGCGGCAAGGTTATCCGCGCATCCCGGCTGATGCACGGCAAGACCAGCCCCATCCATCACGACGGGCTCGGCGTGTTCACCGGTCTGCCGGTTCCCTTCGACGGCATGCGCTATCACTCCCTGGTGGTGGAGGAACCGCTGCCCGACTGTTTGCAGGCCACTGCCCATACCGACCAGGGCGAACTGATGGGCCTGCGCCACACAACCCTGGCCATCGAGGGGGTGCAGTTTCACCCCGAGTCGATCATGACCGAGCCGGGTCGCATCCTGCTGCACAATTTCCTCCGGCCGGACTACGTGCAGATGCTGCGCGGCGGCTCGTGATGCGTTTGTTCACCAGAGAGGTTCTGCCATGATGAGAGAGGCCATTGCCAAGGTGGTTGCCCGTGAGCATCTCAGCGAAGAGGAGATGGTCGGGGTTATGGGAGAAATCATGAACGGCGAGGCCACCCCGGCCCAGATCGGTGCGTTCATCACCGGGCTGCGGATGAAGGGCGAGACCATCGACGAGATCGTCGGCGCCGTCAAGGTGATGCGCCGCAAGGCGACCTTCATCGACACCGGCGTCAACACCCGGGCCGGCGAGGTGCTGATGGACATCGTTGGCACCGGCGGCGACGGTTCGGGCAGCTTCAACGTCTCGACCACCACCTGCTTCGTGGTGGCCGCCGCCGGCGTGCCGGTGGCCAAGCACGGCAACCGGGCCGTTTCCTCCCACTGCGGCAGCGCCGATGTCATCGAGGCCCTGGGGGTTGACCTGAGCATGCCTCCGGACAAGGTCGGGGCCTGCGTGCGTGAGGTGGGGCTCGGTTTCCTGTTTGCGCCCATGCTCCACGGGGCGATGAAATATGCCATCGGACCCCGCCGGGAGATCGGCATCCGCACCCTGTTCAATATCCTCGGACCCATGACCAACCCGGCCGGCGCCAATGTGCAGTTGACCGGCGTCTTCTCCCGCGACCTGACCTCGGTGCTGGCCGAGGTGCTGGTGCGCCTGGGCATGCAGCGGGCGATCATCGTCTGGGGCGAGGGCAACCTCGACGAGATGACTGTCACCGGCGCTACCCACATCGCCGACGGTTACCAGGGCAGGGTGACCACTTCGGTGCTCAGGCCGGAGGAGGTGGGCTTGCAGACCGCCGAACTCACCGCCATCAAGGGCGGGCGAAGCGCGGCGGAATCGGCGGCGCAGGTACGGGCGGTGTTGGCCGGCGAGCCCGGCGCCAAGCTGGACATGGTCCTGCTCAATGCAGGCACGGCCCTGATGGCCGCCGGCAAGGCGGAAACCATCCCGGCGGGCATCGCCCTGGCCAGGGAAATCATCGCCTCCGGGGCGGCCCTGGATAAACTCGAGCAACTGGTTCGCTTCAGCCGCTCGTGAGCCCCCGTCGGTACGCCTCACCCTGTTTCTTCAACATGTTTTGACCAACCAGACATGATCCTCGATGCCATAGTCGCCCGAAAAATCGAGGAGGTCGCGGCCCTCAAGCAACGCGGCCTCCCCACCATGGACCGGCCGGTTCCGCCACCGCACGGCTTTTACCGCGCCCTGGTCGAAGCCCCCGGCGTGGCGATCATCGCCGAAGCCAAGAAAGCTTCGCCTTCCAAGGGCGTCATTCGGGCCGATTTCGATCCGGTCCGCATTGCCCGCAGCTACCGCGACGGCGGGGCGCACTGCTTGTCGGTGCTCACCGATGCCGATTTTTTCCAGGGATCGCTGGCCTACATCCCCCTGGTGCGCGAAGCGGTCGATCTGCCGGTGCTGCGCAAGGATTTCATCATCGATCCCGTGCAGATCGAGGAGGCCCGTGCGGTCGGTGCCGACGCCATCCTGCTCATCGCCGCCATCCTCGACATCGACCGGCTGCGCGACTTCCGGCTGCTGGCCGAGTCCCTGGGCATGGATGTGCTGGTGGAGGTGCATGACGAGCGGGAGCTGGACGAGGCCCTGGCGGCCGAAAGTCGGCTGATCGGTATCAACAACCGCAATCTCAACGATTTCACCGTCAGCCTGGAGACCACCTTTCGGCTTCTGGCCAAGATTCCGCCCTCCATTCCGGTGATCAGCGAGTCGGGGATCGGGTCGGTGGCCGACATGCGGCGGCTGCGGGAGGCGGGGGTCAAGGCGGCCCTGATCGGCGAGAGCCTGATGCGGGCCGGGCAGCAGGATCAGCTCCTGCGGGAATTTCTGGCGGGATGAGCACGCCGCGTCGCGTCCGGATCAAGATCTGCGGCATGACCCGCGCCGATGACGTGGCCTGCGCCGTCGTGGCCGGGGTCGACGCGGTGGGTTTTATTTTTTATGCCAAGAGTCCCCGTGCCATCACCCCGGCGGCGGCCAAGGCCATCATCGACGGATTGCCGCCCTTTGTCGATGCGGTCGGGGTGTTCGTCGACGAGGAGGCGGGCCGGGTCGCCGAGATCGTCCGTGCCTGCGGCCTTGGCTATGTGCAACTGCACGGCAACGAATCGCCGGCCTCGTGCCGGCAGTTGGTCACCCTGGCCCCGTCCTGCCGGCTGCTCAAGGCCTTCCGGGTCGGTCCGCACACCACCGCCGCGGAGATCGCCGTCTATCGGGACATTGTTCAGGGCTATCTGCTCGACACCTATCAGCCGGGTGTGGCCGGTGGGACCGGGCGGGCCTTTGACTGGACCCTGATCGACCGGCTTGGCCTCGATAAACCCTCTCTCCTCGCCGGCGGCCTGGATCTCGACAACATCGGCGAGGCCCTGGCCATGGTCCGCCCCTACGGCGTGGACGCCAACTCCGGCCTGGAAGACGGGCCGGGCAGAAAGAACCATGACCGTATCCGTCGATTCATCACCGCAGTCCGGGCCTTCGAGGCCGACTGTCTAGCGCGCCAGCAGTAAGGCGTAGCGGAATCCCTCCTCCTTCAATTCCCGTTCGTACACCTTGGCCTTGGTCAGCGAATTGCTGGCAAAGATCATCACCCGGTAAAGGTTCATGCCTGCGGCCGGATACTGCTGGATAATGACATCCCGGCCGCGCTTGGCAAACGCCTTGGCCAGCAGGCGGGCGTTTTCAACCTTGACGAAGGCACCCACCTGGACATAGAAATTGCCCTTGTCGAAATCGGGAATCGGCGGCGGCGGGGCCTTGGGCGCCGCGATCTTGGCCTTGGGTCCTTCGACCGGCTTGCTCGGCGCAACCGTTGCCACAACGGGTTGTTCGCTTTCCATGAGCTGCTGCTGCGAGGCCAGGGCGACAATCTCCACCTTGGCGAGGCCGTTGCCCACCAATCCCACCTCCTGGGCCTTGGCGTAGGACAGGTCAATGATCCGCTCCTGGACAAAAGGTCCGCGATCGTTGATGCGCACCACCGTCGAACGCCCATTTTCCAGGTTCCTCACCAGCAACATGGTGTTCATGGGCAGCGTCTTGTGGGCCGCCGTGTCGG
>JAUWAH010000430.1 GCA_030602145.1 Desulfobulbus sp. | reverse complement strand
GCAACCGAAGGAAGGAGCCCGGTCAGGATGGGTTTTCCTCCGGTTGATCCGGGTGACGGTGGTAGAGGAGGGCGGCGATAATCACCGTGCAGGGCGCCACCGCAATTACCCCGAAGCTGCCGACCAGGATATTGAGCACCTCGGCGGCAACGAAGGGGGCGTTGAGCAGGTTGGCCGCTGGCAATCCCTTGGCGACGAAGACCATGAACATGGTGATATGGCTGCCCGAATAGGCGAGCAGCAGGGTGGTGGTCATGGTGCCGGTGACGGCTCGGCCGACCCGCAATCCGGAACGCATGTGCTCAAAGAGGCCGATGTCCGGGTGGCGGCGCTTGAGTTCGTCCATGGTGGCGGCGATGTCCATGGCCAGGTCCATGACCGCGCCGGAGCAGGCGATGAAGACACTGGCCACGAAGATGTCGGTCAGACGGAGATCGGGATAGCCGGAATAGAGGAGCATCTCGGCGAACGGCCGGACGGCTCCATGCAGGCGGAAGAGATGGTTGAACAGGGCGGCGAGTCCGCAGGTGAGCAGCAGGCCGAGCATGGAACCGGCAAAGGTGGATAGGCCGCGGCGGTTCAGGCCGCCCACGGAAAAGCAGATCACCCCGGTGAGCAGGGTGACGATGCCAAGTCCTGTGACCAGGGGCGGATAACCGAGCAGGAGGAGCGGGAAAAAAAGCTTCCACAGGACCATCGCGGCGAAAACAAAGGAGAGCAAAGCCTTGAGGCCGGTGACCCCGGCGACGCCGATGAGCAGCAGGGCGAAGAGAGCAATGAGAAAGATCTGCAAGCCCAGTCGATAGACGCCACGCGCCACCGCATTGGCCGGTGTGCCGTCCGGAGCGCCGTATTCGACCAGGATGGTGCTGCCCTCCTCGTAAAACTCATCCATCTCCAATTTTCCAGTGAGCATGTTGACCACGTCGACCGTCTGGCCTCGGTGCGGGCCGGAGAGCAGTTCGACGGTCAGGATCTGGAAGTTGGTCTTGACGATCTGGTGGACGCGCACCTTCGAATTGTCGACCGCTGTGATCTGGCCACGGCAACGGATACCGCCGGGGGCCTGGGGTACCCGGGCGATGTCGAGGAAGAACAGAGCGGCGCAGAGCAGACCGATTATCAGGGAAAAGAGCAGTTCGCGGCGGATGGTTGTCATGGTCGATCATGCAGAAAAAAGCCCCATGGGCTGCATTTGTGCGCGACCCATGGGGCTTGACGAGTTGTCTGGTTGAGGTGAGATATCAATTGGTGGTCTTGACAATGGGCAGCGGCTGCCAGATGCCCATGGCCCTGGCCATCTGCTTGGCAATGTCGGTATTGTCATAGAAACCGGCGAACCGCTTCGATTGGGCACCGATGGCAAAGACCGGCACCGGCACACCGGTGTGCGAATAGGACGTCCAGCCGATGGAGGCCCGTTCGTTGAGCACATGGGTGATGGTGACGATGATCGGCTCGTAGCCGCCATAGAGGTAGGTGTTTTCAGCGGCCAGGTTGCCGTTGGTGCCGACCATCGACTTGTCGTATGCGTCTTCGAGCTTTTTCTTCTGATAGTCGTTGAGGGTATTCCAGTCCAGGCCGAAGACCGACTGCATCAGGCCGATCATCTCACCGTTGCTTGCCAGGTTGTTGTCAGCGGACCAGTTGTAGCCCTGCTTGTTGGCCTCCTTATGCTCTTTCCACTGGTTCATGCCGAAGGCTTGGAAGCTGCTGGTCTGGCCGAGCAGCCGGTCGTAGTAAGCGGTGTAGCCAGTGGTGGCGTGGCCGACGCTCATGCCGCCGGTCTCATGATCACCGGTGATCACGATCAGGGTCTGGGAGGGATATTTACGATAAAAATCCAGGGCGACTCCGACCGCATCGTCGAAATCCAGGGTGTCGCCGATGGTGGCCATGGCATCGTTGGCGTGGCAGGCCCAGTCGATCTTGCCGCCCTCGACCATCAGGAAGAAGCCTTCATCCTTGTTGAGCCAGCCTTTTCCTTTGTTCTTCTTTCCTTTGTCCTCTTTCTTTTGGGTCATGAGCGAGGCGATGGCCACCTCGGTCATCTCCGCCAGACTCAGGTTGGTCTCGGGCCGGTCGATGGCATAGGGCATGGCGGCGCTGTCCTGGAGATAGGGGTTGATGGCCACCACCTTGCTTTTTGGATTCTTTTTCAGGTCGAGGATGGCTTCCCGGGTGTTGAGCACGGTGTAGCCATTCTGGGTGAGTCTGTCCCAGACGTTCACCGCACCCGTGGGTTGGGCCAGGCCGCCGCCGCCGAAGAAATCGTAGTCGGTCTCGGCCATCTGCGCACCGATGGTGTTCATCTGGCCCCGACTGGGCACGTTGGCGTAAAAGGCGGCCGGGGTGGCGTGGTCCAGGGAAACGCTGGAGACAATCCCGATGCGTTTGCCCTGTTCGGCGGCCAGTTCAGCGACGGACTTGTAGCTGATGGTCTTGGTGTCGTCCATGCCGATGACACCGCTCATGGTTTTGATGCCGCTTGCAAAGGCGGTGCCCGCCGAAGCCGAGTCGGTCATCAGGGCATGGGCATCATAGGTGGTCTGCATGCCCAGCACCGGCAGTTTGGACATGTTGAGCCGGTTTTCATCCTTGAGCAGGTCCTTGGCCTCAGTGGCCTTGCCGCCGTTCTTGACGGTCAGGTAGGCTTCGGTGGCCTGGATCTGGGCGCTGGACATACCGTCGCCGACAAAGAAAAAGACATACTTGGGGTTGGTGGCCATGGCCGGGGTAGCCGTGGCCACCGCAGCGGTGAATGTTGCGGCATAAAGCCATCCTCTTCTCATTGTTCCCTCCATACTGGTGTGTTGTGGTAGGCCCGGCAGGAGCGGGATGGGCATCACCCGTTCTTCTCGTGCCGCCGGCGGACTCGTCCTTTTTGCCGTATGGATGTTAGAA
>JAUWAH010000051.1 GCA_030602145.1 Desulfobulbus sp. | reverse complement strand
CAACTTCATCCTCGGCGCTGCGACCCTTGAGGTGACGCCAGAGGGCGCCGAGCAATCCGGTGTTGTGTTCTCCATCATGCTGATGTTCCATGGCTCTCCTCCTGTTGATCCCATTGCTGCGGTGCCGCGAGCGGCATGCCGTTTCACGGTGCCATCGGCTCGTTTGCAGGGCTGGATGCGCCGTGTTGTTCCGATTCGGTATGCTGGTGTTGCCAGGCAGAAAAGGCTTCGACCGCCGAGGCCAGGGTATGCAGTCGGGGCCCCTTCCTGTATTGGGGGTGGTTATCGACCCATTTGGTGCTGAAAAATCGCCACAGCGACTGCTTCACCCGGGCAAACCTGAGGTCGATGCCGCGCTCGGCCAACTCCTGGCGCAGATCAAGCAGTTTATGCAGGGCGGTTATGTCGACGACATTGACCGGACTGGCATCGACCACCACCCATTGAACCGGTTCGGTCTCCCGGCCGATGGCGGTCATCAGCCGCTCCTTGAAAAAATCGACATTGAAAAACAGCAGGTTGCTCTCGAATCGGTAGAGGAGCAGGCCGGGGATGGTCTGGGCGTTGGGATAATCGGCAACACTGTGGAACCCCGATATGCCCTCCACTTGGCCGAGAATGGCGTCGTTGGGTTGGGAATCGGTGAGCAGCAGCCAGAGCATGGTCAGGCCGATGGCGAGAAAGACCGCCGGCATGACATCAAAGTAGAGGACGCTGGCTGTGGTGACCGCCGAGAAGGCGAATTCCCGTTTGCTGGCCTGATAGAGTTCACCCAGGGAACTGAGATCGAACAGGCCGAGACTGGAGACGATGATGATCGCCGCCAGGGCGGCATTGGGCAGCGATGCCAGCGGCCTGGTGAACAGGAGCAGGAAGAGGAGCATGGCCGTGGCGGCGACCAGGCCCACCATCTGCGTCTTGCCGCCCATGGCGTTGCTGACCGCGGTGCGCGAATCGGCTCCGGTCACCGGGAAACCGTGCACCAGGCCGGAGGCGATGTTGCAGGCGCCAAAGGCGATCAGTTCCCGGTTGGCATCGACGTCATAGCGGTTGCGGCGGGCAAAGCTCTTGGCGGTGAGGATGCCGCTGATGAAACTGATCAGGGCGATGCTGGCCGCGTGCTGCACGACGATGGAACGGGTCGGGTCGAAGGCCGGCGGGTGGAAGGAGGGGAACCCGGCCGGCACTGTTCCGAGGACGGCGACACCATGGGCTTCCATATTCAGGACCACCACGGCGGCGATGCTCAGGGCCCCGACGATCAGGGCGGCGGGCAGACGCGGCGCCCATCGTCTCATGGCCAGCAGCAGTGCAAGACCGGTCAGCCCCAAGACCAGGGTGGGCAGGTGGATGTGGTCGATCTGCCTTATGCATTCCAGCAGTTTGTGCCAGAAATCGCCGCCGGCGCTCTCATAGCCGAACAGTTTCGGCATCTGTCCGATCAGAATGATCAGGGCAACGCCGTTGAGGTAGCCCACCAGGATGGGATGGGAGAGGAAATTGGCCAGGAAGCCGAAACGGCAGAGCCCGAACAGGATGTGAAAGACCCCGGTGGCCAGGGTGAGGCCCACCACCAGTTCCAGGTAGCGCTGGGGATCGCCTCCGGCCAGGGGCCCGATGGATGCGGCCACCATGAGACAGGTGGCCGCATCCGGACCGATGATCAGTTGGCGTGACGAGCCGAACAGGGCATAGACAAACAGCGGCACGATGGCGGCATAGATGCCATAGACGGCCGGCACTCCGGCAATTTCGGCGTAAGCAATGCCCACCGGCAGACTCACCGCCGCCACGGAAAGACCGGCGATGGTATCGGCGCTGAAATCGGTTCGCCGATAGGTCAGTAACCCTGCCAGGCCCGGGACCAAGCGGGTGGGCCAGGTTTTGAAGAGGTTGGTTGACGTCATGCCGTATCCTTCATGTATCCTGTTCGATCGGTGTGAATCGGTCTCTTGCGGAGATCGATGCCCTTGTGCTCAACTTGACCCGGCGAAGCCGCAACACTCCACCGAGCCTTGCAAGCCGTCAGGGTGCGGTGTGCGCCGTTGTTATCGTTCCGGTCAGTACTTCTCCGGGATGAATTTGAAAGGGTAGTTCTTTTCCTGATAGGTCTTGCCGATCTTGCGCTTGGGCAGTTCGATCTTGTCGCCTTTGATTTCCTTGTACTCGATGGAGTTGAGCAGGTGGGTAATGGTGTTCAGCCGGGCCCGTTTCTTGTCGTCCGAACGGACCACATGCCACGGTGCCCAGGGGGTATCGGTGGCGGCAAACATATCATCTCGGGCTTTGGTGTAATCATCCCAGCGGTCGTAGGATTTGATATCCATCGGCGAGAGTTTCCAGATCTTGCGGGGATCGTCGATGCGGGCGGTCAGCCGTCGGGTTTGCTCCTCCGGATTGACCTCAAGCCAGTACTTGAGCAGGATGACGCCGGATTCAAGGACCATCTTCTCGAAATCCGGCACACGCTCCAGGAAGCGGGTGGCCTGCTGTTCAGTGCAAAATCCCATGACCCGCTCCACCCCGGCCCGGTTGTACCAACTGCGATCAAAGATGATCACCTCGCCGGCCGCCGGCAGATGCGGGATATAGCGCTGGGCGTACATCTGTGATTTTTCCCGTTCGGTCGGTGAGGGCAGGGCCACGACCCGAAAGATACGCGGGCTGACCCGTTCGGTGATTGCCTTGATGGTTCCTCCCTTGCCGGCGCCGTCGCGGCCCTCAAAGAGGATGCAGATCTTCAGCCCCTTGTGGGCCACCCATTGCTGCAGTTTGACCAGTTCGCCGTGGAGTCGAGCCAATTCGGCATCGTAGGTCTTTCGGTCCAGTTTTTTGACGCCTTCATCCTTCTTGGTTTTTCCTTTGTCCTTTTTCATGGCTGATCTCCGGTTTGGTTTGCGCGTTTTCTGTCGGGTGCAATAATCGGGCTTGGTTTTCTTGTCTCAGGGTATCCTGCCCATAGGCAGAAAGGTGGATCTCCGCAGTCTCTTCCAGAACGGCTTCCGGTCCCTTGATCCAGGCAAGGAGCAGCGTGTAGGTGACGGCCAGCATCACCGGACCGATGAACAGGCCGATCACGCCAAAGGCCACCAGACCGCCGATCACCCCGGCAAGGATCAGGATCAGGGGTAGATCGGCTCCCTTCCTGATGAGCAGGGGACGCAGGAAGTTGTCGCTGATCGCCACCAGGACCGACCAGACCAGCAACGCCGTCGCCCAGGTGGACTGACCGCTCCAGTACAGCCAGATCACCACCGGAAAGAGCACCAGCCCCGGACCGATCTGGGCAATGCACAGCATCATCATCACGGCGATCAGCAGGGTGACGGCCGGAACGCCGACCACGATCAACCCGATTCCGCCGAGGGCCGACTGAATCACCGCTGTGCCGACGATGCCGATGGCAACGCTGCGGATGGCCGCAGCCGACAGCAGGGCCGCCTCATGCCCGCGCTCGCCGGCCAGCCGCCGGGAGAAGCCGCATATCAGTTCGGCGGCCTGTTCTCCCCGGGCGTAGAGGACCGCGGCCAGGATGACCATCAGCAGGAATTGCACCACCAACAGGCCGATGTTGCCGACCTGGCCGACGAACCACTTCAGGATCGTGTTCATGTACGGTGCCAGCTTTTCGGTGAGTTCCTGGGAACTGGTTGCCGAAAGCTGATACCAGCGGTTGATGAGCCGTTGGGAGAACAGCGGGATTTTTTCGAGCCACTCCGGAGGCGCGCCGAGACTGATGGTTTGCAGTCTGTTGATGAACTGCACCAGTTCGCCGGTGCTGTCCAGGATGGTGAGAATCGCAAAGGAAAGGGGCAAAACAAGCAGCAGGAGGAGGGCCATCGACATGACCAGCACCGCGATCCAGCGCCGCTGCCAGCAGAATCGTTCCACCCACAGCATCAAGGGCCAGGTGGCGATGACAATCATGGCCGCCCAGGCCAGTGAAAAGAGGAAGGGGCGCAGAATCCAGAGGCAGGAGGCGATCAGGAGACCGATGAAGAGCACCGCCAGGGTGGATCGGGTGATCTCGGCGGATGAATGGGTACTGGTCTTCATCGGAATCTCCGGTCACCGGCCCGGTCTGTTGAGGACCGGAGCTTTGGTGATTGTTCTGTTGTCCCTGGATATAGTCACCCCCATGCTGCCCGAGAGCATGGAAGAGAAGGGCGTTTGATCTTGCCTCTTCCCGCGACCGGTTCGACCGGATACATCGGCCCGCTGTCTTCAGGAAGACAGCGGGCCACACCTGATGCGGCGGCGGGCAATGCCCGGCACGGCGGCCATCATTGGGTGGAGAGGAACCCGGGACGGGTCATCGCCGGTGCAATCGCCCCTCCGCCGCGTTCAGGGTTTACAAGAAGGCATAGCCAACGCCAATGCCGCCGACCCACTGGGTCGAGTCGCCCCGTTGGTCGACGATCGGGCTATCGCCGGGATCGCCGGAGATCACCGAGCCGCGAACGCCGGCGCTGACCAGCCAGTTCTTGTTCAGGTAGAAGATGCCGCCAACCACCATGTAATACTCGTTGACCCCGCCATCGGCGGTGAAGAAGGGCAGGTCGGAGGTGCCGACGTTGCCGGCGTTAACGCCGAAATAGTGGTTGGCGTAATCGTCGTCCTGGTACATGGCGCCAACACTGATGTTCAGATCGACAGGTTTGGCCACCGGCAGCCAGTAGCGGGCATTGACATTGGCCCGGAACCCGTCGCTTTCGTCGCCGACATCCTGGTAGAGCTTGGCGCCGAGGATGAACCGGTGGCGCCGTTCCTTGGACAGGGTCCAGATCACGTCGGCAAAGGCCCCGAGTTCAACGGTGTCGTCTATCTCCCGCATCTTGCTGACCATCGGGTCGTCGACATCGTCGGTGCGGCCGAAGTGGTAATTTGCCAGCGGCCCGAAACGGAACATGTCGTCGTCGAGCACATTGATGGTCAGCTCGTTGGCCAGGATCTGGATGTACTGTTCACGGCCGGGGAAGGTGTAGCGGAACATGGGGGCAAAACCGAAGGTATAGTCATCGGAGCCCCGGTAGTCGGGCAGGGCGCCGACGGCCAGGCCAAAGACGGTGGGGACGTTGTCCAGTTCCAGTTCCAGCATACCCGCCGCCTCCGCCTTCCAGGGCAGCAGTGAAGCCGAGGCGGAGAGAAATGCAGTTAGCGACCATTGATGGATCTTCCTCGTTAATTCCATCTTCATCTCCTGTGTTGATCGTGTTTGTGTATTCAAGGGTTATTGGGCGGTTTTACCGTGGGAGTTGTCCAGGGTTACCCGCAGACGTTTGGCCCAGAACTCGAAGGCCTCCTTGGCGGCCCCCAGTTTGGTGAAGCCACTCATCTTCGAGCCGCTGAAGGTATCGATGCCGGCACCGAGCCGCTCGCCGGTCGTGGAGTCGAGGAACTCCACTTCCATGCTGGCGCCACCGACTCCGGTGTAGGAGCCGGTCGCGGCCTTGTTGACGACACTGACCGCCAGCCCCACCGGCAGGACCGTGGTGACACCGCTCACCGCTGGATTGCTGACCTCAATATCGGTGAGCGCCATGCGGACGCGCAGGACATCGGCCCCAGGTTCGGTGACCAGCGGATAGGCGTTGCCCAGCGCCTCGAAGACGGCGCGATGGAAGGTGTCGGACAGTTCCTTGAGTTCGCTGGCCTGGAGGCCCTGTTCGGCGACACCCTTTTTCAGGTAGAACTGCACCTCTTCCAGCATGACCCGGTTGTATCTGCCCAGATCCAATCCCGGCTTCAAATACACCTGATCGATCCCCTCTGTCGGGCCCGGTTGGAAAGGCGGATACGTTTTCATGAAGCCCGACGGAGCCTCCTTGGTCGGTGCGGCGCAGCCCACCAGCAGGCCGCAGATCAGGGCCAGTGCCCCCATCCGTATGACGTGTCGTGTGTCCATGGTATGCTCCTTATCTTCAAAGATGCGGCTGACCGGCTATCTGCCCGGATGGATCTCGGTGATCTTGCTGCCCTGGATGCCCAGGCCCGCCATCAGGCCCTTCTGGTCGAAGAAAAAGGCATAGACCCCGGACTTGGCCGTGGTGGTGGAAAACGAACGGGCCGCGCCTTCATCCATGACCACTATGGTCGGTCCCACCCCGATTTCCCAGCCGTCGCTCTTCTTCAGATACTGCAAGTCGGCATCGGAGAGAAAGAACAGGGCATAACCAAAGGTCTGCGCGCCGGCCTGCAGGCCATAGGAGGCGGCCACCGTCCGGTAGTACCCCTTGGTCTTGCCGCCGACCCGCAGGGCCCCTTCGCCATACTGGCCGCCGATGATGAAGCCGCCCTTGATGATGTCGGGGAAGACGAGGATGCCCTTGGCGATGGCGGCCATTTTCTTCGCCGCCGGAGTGGTCTTGTAGAGATGGCTGAGGGCGATGTCGACATCGCGGTTGATTTCGGTGGCCGAAGCGGCCAGGGAGGCCTGCGGGACGGCCAGCAGCAGAAGGGCCATCAACATGCCCGCCCCGATCCACCAAGGCTGGAAGGTGCGGCCCGATATCCGTTTGTTTGCATCGATCTTCATAAGGTTCTCCTTTGTTTGCGATTATCCGTGAGATTCTGGTTCAGCATTATGGTGATCCGTGGTGAGAATCGAAGTTGCGTCCGCATCACCGTTTCTTGCCCAGGACTTTGATTTCGAGGGCTTCGATGTACTTGATGGCGATGGTGTCGCCCACTTTGACTTTGTCGAGATTCTCAGGATTTTTCACTTTCACTGAAGCGATAACTCCGTCGGCCATTTTTAGCGTGGCCGTTTCGCCGGCCCGGTCGATCTCCAGGATTTCGGCGGTGATATTGGTCTCGGAGACCCCGATGCCGGCCGGTTTGGCCCCCGGTTCGGCGCCGCCGACGATGGTGGTGCGATCACCGCGGACCTCGCCCGGTTCGGCCATCCGCACCTCCAGGGCTTGGGTATAGGTGATTTCCACCCGGTCGCCCTTCTTCACCTGTGGCAGGTTGACCGCCTGCTCGCCGACCTTGATGTTGAACGGTCGGCCCTGAAGGCTGCGCAGGGTAACCATCCTGTTCTTCAGGTCCACGGCTTCCACCGTGGCCACGGTGGAGCGGACATCGGTCCGTTCCACATTAAGGCTGGAAGGCTTTTCAGCGGGCGGGGGCGCTGGTGTTGCCGTTTGCGGCTCGGTTTGGGCGCAGGCAGTCAGGGTTGCGGCCACAAAAATAACCAGGGCCTTGTTCAAGAGATGGTGCATGGGGACCTCCTTTGTTGGGTTTTCCAGTGTAGTGATGACGATTGCTTCATCCTAAATTCGTTGTCTCCATAGGGTTGCGGCATGCTCGAAAACCGCCCCTCCTGTTCACCGTGGAGCGCCGATATCGTCACGGCGCGTGGTGTCCACGGGTGCGGCGGCCGAGCGAGTTCGCTGGTCGGCCCGATCCACCCAGCCGCCACCCAGGGCCTTGTACAGGTTGACCATGGCCAGATGGAGCGCACCCTGGGTCTGGGTGTAGGCCAACTCGGCATTGAACAGGCTCCGCTCGGCGTCGAGGACGGCCAGGTAATCGGTGTAGCCGTTGTCGTATCGTAGCCGGGCGATGGAGGCATACTGCCGCAGCGAGTCGACCTGACTTTTTTGGGCAGCCAGTTGCTTACGGGTCTGGGTCTGGTCGACCAGGGCATCGTTGACTTCGCGAAAGCCGTTTTGGATCGCCTGTTGGTAGCCGATCAGGGCCTGCTGTTGAAGGGCTTCGGCCTCCTGGACGCTGCCAGCAATCCTGCCGGCGGTGAACAGGGGCAGGCTCACCGGCGCGCTGTATTGCCAGATCTTCGCCGGCCCCTTGAACAGATCGCTCAAATCGCCGCTGGCCGAACCGAAGGCGCCGGTGAGGGAGATGGTCGGGAAATAGGCGGCCTTGGCCACGCCGATCTGGGCATTGGCGGCGATCAGGGTCTGCTCGGCTTGGCGGATGTCCGGGCGGCGTTCGAGCAGATCCGAAGGGAGGCCGGCAACAACGGCGGGCAGCACCAACTGGTCGATCTCCTTGCCGCGGGGGATGGGCCCGGGATTACGGCCCAGGAGCACGCTCAGGCCGTTTTCCTGCTGGGCCACCGCTTTCTCAAGAGGCGGGATGGAGGCCAAAGCCTCATCATACTGGGATCGGTTCTGGCTCAACTCGAGGTCGGAGATGAGGCCGCCGGCGAACCGTTCCCGGAAGAGCTGGTAGGATTCACCCCGGCTTTTGGCGGTGGAACGACTGATTGCCAGTCGCCGGTCAAGGTCGCGCAGGTTGATGTAGCTGCTGGCCACATTGCCGACCAGGGTGAGGAGCACAGCCCGGCGGCCTTCCTCGCTGGCGATCAGTTGCGCCCTGGCCGCTTCGGTACTGCGGCGGATGCGACCCCAGATATCGATCTCCCATCCGGCGTTGAGGGTGGCGGTGAACGAGTCGGTGGTCGTCTTGTACCCGGGTGCGAGGGGATTCTCACCGGATTCGCTTATCCGTTGCCGGCTGTATTCACCGGTAGCGCCCACCTGCGGAAAGAGGTCGGACCGGACGATGCCGTAGCGACCGGCAAACTCCTCAATCCGCGCCGCGGCGACCAGCAGGTCCTTGTTTTCCCGCAGGGCTGTTTCAATAAGCGAGTCGAGCACCGGATCGTTGAACTGGCGCCACCAGTCGGTGTCGGTCAGTTCCTTGGCCTCCTGCTCGCTGATCCGCCAATCGACGGGGACATCAACCGCCGGCCGCCGGTAGTCGGGGCCGACGGTGCAGCCGGCGACCAGCAGGGTCAGAGCTGAAATCAGCCAGAATTTAATCGCCATGATGCGCACCTCCCTTGGCGGTAGCCGTGATGGGTGGCCCATCTCCGGCACCCTTGCGGTGGCTCATTTTTTCAACCACATAAAAGCAGACCGGGATCAGGAAGACACCGATACAGGTGGCCGCCACCATGCCGCCGATGACCGCTCCGCCCATGACCTGCCGGGAGATGGCCCCGGCGCCGGAGGCGATGGCCAGGGGCACGCAGCCGAGGATGAAGGCGAACGAGGTCATCAGGATGGGCCGCAGCCGCAGCCTGGCTCCTTCCAGGGTTGCCTCGATCAGCGGGCGCCCTTTTTCGTATTCCATCTTGGCGAACTCGACGATGAGGATGGCGTTCTTGGCCGACAGACCAATGAGCATGACCAGCCCGATCTGGGCATAGACATTGTTTTCCTGGCCGCGGAGCAGCAGGGCGCCGAAGGCACCGGCCACGGCGATCGGCGTGCCGAGCAGGACCGAGAATGGCAGGGACCAGCTCTCGTACTGGGCAGCCAGGATGAGGAAGACGCACAACAGTGAAAATGCGAAGATCACCACCGGCGACACCCCTTTCTGGGCCTGCCACTCCTGGAAGCTCATGCCCATGTAATCGTAGCCCATCTCCCCGGGCATGGTTTCGGCAAAGACCGCTTCCAGCGCTTTCATGGCCTGGGCCGAACTGTAGCCCGGTGCGGCATTGGCGTTGATCTGGGCGGAGCGATAGAGGTTGTAGCGCATGGTGAATTCCGGCCCGGCGATGTTCTTGACCGTGGTCAGGGCGGACAGCGGTACGCTCTTGCCTTCCTGGTTGCGCACATAGAATTGGCCGATGTTGTCGATGGTGGTCCGATAGTCCCCCTCGGCCTGGATATAGACCTGCCACTGGCGACCGAATTTGTTGAAGTAGTTGATGAAGCCGCTGCCCATGAAGCTTTGCAGGGTCTTGTAGACATCATTGACGTTGACGCCCTGCTTGAGCACCTTGTCCTGGTCGACTTCGACGTAGAGTTGCGGCACGGTCGGCCGGAATGTGGTGGACACACTTGCAAGCTCCGGCCGTTTCTTGGCCGCTTCCACGAATTTGGTGACGTTTTCGG
>JAUWAH010000021.1 GCA_030602145.1 Desulfobulbus sp. | reverse complement strand
GCGACATATCCGTCGGTGCCGCCTTCCCCTTCGCCTCCACCCACATCGCGATTGAGGTTCGCATAGAGCAGGTCGTTTAAGGTCAGGAAATGGTCCCCGGAAAGGGTGACGCTGCCCTGATACTTGCCGGTAGCCTTGGTGCCGGAGTCGTCGGCGGCAAGGGTCAGCCTGAAGGGGAAACGCTGCTTCCACCCGATGACCAGGTCGCTTTCGCCGGGAAGCGCCTCCTCGCCCTCGGCGGGCGTGATTTGGATATCGGCCTCGACCGTGGGGACCCGTTTAAAATTTTCCAGGGCCTGCTCGAGATCACGCAGATTGAGGAGATCGCCGGGACGGGCCGGCACCGCATTCCACCTCGTGGCCCGCGCATCGGTCCCCTCGGCGAAACGAATGGTGCGGATACGGCCGGGAATGATAGTGAGTCGAAGTGTGCCGGTCGACACGTCCTGGGGTTCGGCCAACACCCGGGTGGTCACGAATCCGCGTCCGACAAGCCCATTCTGGATGCGGCGCATGACCATGTTGATGCCGCGCGTGCCCAGGCAGCGATACAGGGCGGGATCGTCTTCGCCCGTGCCGGTTCGATCGGCAAAGGCAAGAATCCATTGCAACTGTTCGGCGCCTTCGCCGGTCAGCAGGATGCGTTCGATCGGAAAGCAGGGTGATTCGTCACCGGGAAGGCGATCCGTTTCGCCGGACGCTTCCGGCAACAGGCGGACATCGGGCGTGCTCTCCTGTTGCTGCCGCAGGAACCGTTCACGTTCCTGCTGCCGCAGATATTCCCGAGGGGCCCTTTCCACGGGCGTGGCCGCTTGCACCCACGAAGACATAAGGATCGCCAGCAGCACGATACAAGCCGGCCAGCGGCGGCAGAGGTGCAGTTTGGAACGCGCACCCGGGAACAGCCGAAGGCTCATCGGCTCGTCCCCGTTGGATCTTGCAGTTGCATTGATGCCAGAATCCTCCGCTCCCTCTTCTTTGCCGTTCCGTACTGACCAAGGCAGCCTGATCACCATTGCGACAGGGGCACTGCGCCCTGGCGTTCTCTGCGCAACGATCCGAAAAAACCATATCTTGACGAGGCTGCATGCCGGGTCAACTCGATATGTATCGGGTTCTTCTATCAGGGGTGCGCCTGCGCCCGCAATGATTTTTTTTCATCCATCCACTTGGATTAAAAGGAAAAAATCGAAAAATCCTTCTGCCGCAACGATATTCGGGGAGGGAGTGACAGGAAAAAAAATGAATCTGGGCAGGCAAGAGGAGCCCGAGTGATGCGACACCCCTATCTCCATGCATTTAGGTAAGAATACCCATGCACCTCTACGGGGTTTGGGTCAGAAACCCTTACGCGCCAATGTCTTTGAGGAAAAAAAGAGGGGGATGATAGAATAATGCTGCACTGCATCGGGTGCAGGGATGGCGGCGCAGGCGACTTTCCAATGGATCTCGGCCTGGCCAGCCTCCCTCGCAGATACTTCAGGGTGAGAATCCTCCGGAGGACACGGTGCGCCCTGCCAGGCCTGAACGCAATAAGGGCAACGGTGGTGCCATTGCCCTTGTTGTGTTCAGGTGTTCAACAGAATCTGCTCAACTGTCGTCAAGAATCCTTCTGCTGCCGCTGGGAGTTTTCGTAGAGGGCGATGAAGTTGATCGGCTCCATGAGAAACGGCATGAAACCGCCGTCGACTGCGGTCTGGCAGACGATCTGGCGGGTGAAGGGGAAGAGCATCAGCGGGCAGTCGACCGCCAGCACACGTTCGTGGTGCTCCTCGGGGATGTTTTTCATCAGGAAGACGGCGGCGTGCTCGATCTCGACAATGAACATCACCGAATCCTCGTTGTTCTTGTCCAGCACTTTGGCGGTGATGGCGATGGACACCTCGCTGTGGTCGTCGTCGAGCTTCTGGTTCTTTAATTGCAGATTGAAATCCACCTTGGGATCCTGATTGCGCACCAGGAACACCTTGGGAGCGTTGGGGCTCTCAAAGGAAAAATCCTTGATGTACATCTTCTGCATGCGGAAAACCGGGATGTCCTGCTGTTCGGGGGTCTGGTCTGCCATGGTCTGTCCTTGTGGTGGAAGTCAAAGAAAAATCGGCGCCAACCAAGGTTCGCCGATCAAAATGTCCGATTGATGGCCATCGTAACAGGCGATGGTCCGGATGCACAACGAAAAAACCGTTCAGTTTCCGTTCAGAAACTGTTTGAGAAACATGCCGGTGAACGAGCCGGGAGTGTTGGCGACGGCCTCGGGAGTGCCGGCGGCGATCACCCGTCCCCCGCCGCTGCCACCTTCTGGTCCGATGTCGATCACCCAGTCAGCGGTCTTGATGACATCGAGGTTGTGCTCAATCACCACCACGGTGTTGCCGCCGTCGACCAGGCGACCGAGTACCCGCAGGAGGTGCTGGATGTCGGCGGGATGCAGGCCGGTGGTCGGCTCGTCGAGGATATAGAGGGTCTGGCCGGTGGCCCGCCGGCTCAGCTCCTTGGCCAGCTTGACGCGCTGGGCCTCGCCGCCGGACAGCGTCACCGAACTCTGCCCCAGGGAGAGATACCCCAGGCCGACATCGACGATGGTCTGCAACCGACCGGCAATGGGCGGCACGTTCTGGAAGAAGTCGAGCGCCTCCTCAACGGTCATCTGCAGAATCTCGGCGATGTTCCTGCCCTTGTAGCGGATGTCCAGGGTCTCCTGGTTGTAGCGCTTGCCCTGGCAGCGTTCGCAGGTGACATAGATGTCGGGCAGAAAATGCATGGCGATGCGGAGCACACCGTCACCCTCGCAGGTCTCGCAGCGGCCGCCCTTGATGTTGAAGCTGAACCGGCCCGGCTGGTAGCCGCGGGCCCGTGATTCGGGCACTCGGGAGAGCAACTCGCGGATCGGGGTCCTCACCCCGGTGTAGGTGGCCGGGTTGGATCGCGGAGTGCGGCCGATGGGGCTCTGGTCGATGTCGATCACCTTGTCCAACCGGTCCAGGCCGTGGAGCAGATGCGGCCCCCGCAGGTACCCCTTCTTGTCGATGAAATACCTCTCGGCCTCGCGGAACAGGGTCTCGATCACCAGCGAACTCTTGCCGGAGCCGGACACGCCGGTGACGCAGGTCATGACCCCCAGCGGGAAACGCACGTCCAGATCCTTGAGGTTATTGACGGCGGCGCCCCGCACTTCGATGGCCCGGTCGGGGATCGGTCGCCGCTGAACCGGCACCTCGATCCTCAGTCGGCCGGAGAGATAACCGCCGGTCTGGGATGCCTCGCAGTCGAGCAGGCCGGGCACTGGACCGGAATAGATAATCTCGCCGCCATGGACGCCTGCGCCCGGACCGATGTCGAGCACGTGGTCGGCGTTGGCGATGGTGTCGGAATCGTGCTCGACCACGATCACTGTGTTGCCCAGGTCGCGGAGGTTGATCAGGGTCTTGATCAGCTTGTTGTTGTCGCGCTGGTGCAGGCCAATGCTCGGTTCATCGAGGATGTAGAGTACCCCGGCCAGGCCGGAGCCGATCTGGGAGGCCAGACGGATGCGCTGGCCCTCGCCGCCGGACAGGGTGCCTGCCTTGCGGTCGAGGGACAGGTAACCCAACCCCACACCCTGAAGGAAGAACAGTCGCTCGCGGATCTCCTTGAGAATCGGCGTGGCGATGGCCGTCTGGCGGGGCTCGAAGGCAAGGGTCTCCAACTCGGCGATCAACTGCTCGATGGCCATCCGGCACAGCTCGATGATCGACCAGGGGCCGACCCGCACCGCCAACGCCTCGGGCTTGAGTCGGGCGCCCTGGCAGGCCGGGCAGCCCTGCTCGGTCATGAAGTCCTCCACCTCCTCGCGCAACCGGGCCGAGGTGGTTTCGCGGAAGAGTCTGTTGAGGCGGGGGACGACGCCCTCGAAGGCGAGCTGCGACACCAGGGTGCGGCGGCCGCGGCTGTGGATGAATTCGAGCTTCTCCCGGCCGGTGCCGTGCAGCAACCCCTTCCTCGCCCTGGTCGGCAGATCGGCAAAGGGCGTGTTCGGATCGAACCGGTAGTGACGGGCAAAGGCCTCGATCCACTGCTCGGCCTGGGTGGAAAGCCGCCGCCGGGTCCAGGGGACAATGGCGCCGTCCGTCAGGGACAGCGACTCGTCCGGGACGATCAGTCGCTCGTCGATGAACTGGTTGATGCCCAGGCCGCTGCACACCGGGCAGGCCCCTTGCGGATTGTTGAACGAGAACAGTTGGGTCGACAGTTCGGGCATCGAGATCCCGCACTGGTGGCAGGCTGCCGATTCGCTGAACAAAACCTCCTCGCCGCTGTCGGGAAAGTGGGCCAGCATGATGCCGCCGCCCAGGGCCACGGCGGTACTCACCGATTCGTCCAGGCGGCGCCGGATCGACTCCTTGATGACCAGCCGGTCGATGACCGCCTCGATGGTGTGGCGCTTGTTCTTATCGAGAACGATCTCCTCGCTGAGCTGCCGCACCTCGCCGTTCACCCGCACCCGGACGAACCCCTCCTTGCGCAGCCGCTGCACTACCTGCTCGTGCTGGCCCTTTTTCCCCGTGACCAGAGGGGCAAGGAGGATGACCTTCTCTCCTTCCGGCCGGGCCAGGAGGGATTCGAGCATGTCGTGCACCGACTGGGAGCGGATCGGCTGGCCGCACTGGGGGCAGTGCGGCTGGCCGGCCCGGGCGAACAGCAGGCGGAGATGGTCGTAGATTTCGGTGACCGTGCCCACCGTGGATCGCGGATTCTTGCTGGTGGTCTTCTGTTCGATGGATACCGCCGGCGACAGACCTTCCAGCAGATCGACATCGGGTTTGTCCATCTGACCCAGAAACTGGCGGGCGTAGGTGGACAGCGACTCGACATAGCGCCGCTGCCCTTCGGCATAGAGGGTATCGAAGGCCAGGGTCGACTTGCCCGACCCGGACAGCCCGGTGAAGACGATCAACCGGTTGCGCGGCAGATCGACGGAGATGTTTTTCAGATTGTGCATCCGCGCGCCGCGGATACGGAGAAACTGGGGTTCCATGGGGTCTTGCCTGCAATGCGGGAGGGTTTCGGCCGAGACAGGCCGCAGCACGATCTGTAAACCGGCGCCGGCCCGCAGGGAATCAGACAAATTCGTTTACCATGGCCCTCTCCTATGGTAGATTGCCGCATACTTGTAGCCACGATCCCCTAACAATCAATACCGGAAAGATTTCGCCATGTACTTTCAGGACATCATCGCCACCCTGAACGATTATTGGGCATCCGTCGGCTGCGTGGTCATGCAGCCCTACGACATGGAAGTCGGCGCCGGCACCTTCCATCCGGCCACCCTGCTTCGGGCACTCGGCCCCGAGCCGTGGAAGGCCGCCTATGTGCAGCCGTCCCGCCGTCCCACCGACGGCCGCTATGGCGAAAATCCCAACCGATTGCAGCATTACTATCAATACCAGGTGGTGATCAAGCCCTCGCCAAAGGATGTGCAGGCCATGTACCTGGAGAGCCTGGAAAGGTTCGGGCTCAACCTCCTGGAGCACGACATCCGCTTTGTCGAGGACGACTGGGAATCCCCGACCCTGGGGGCCTGGGGCCTGGGCTGGGAGGTCTGGCTGGACGGCATGGAGATCACCCAGTTCACCTATTTCCAGCAGGCCGGCTCCATCGACCTCAAGCCGATCACCGCCGAGATCACCTACGGGCTAGAACGGATCGCCATGTATCTGCAAAAGGTGGACTCGGTCTATGACATCGCCTGGAACAAGGAAGTCACCTACGGCGAGATCTTCCACCAGGCGGAACGGGAATTCTCCGCCTTCAATTTCGAGGAGGCCAACGTCGCCGACCTGACCGCCGCCTTCGACACCTACGAACGGGAAGCGCTCAAGCTGGTGGACAAAAACCTGATTCTGCCCGGCTACGACTACTGCCTCAAGTGCTCCCACACCTTCAACCTGCTCGATGCCCGCAAGGCGATCAGCGTCGCCGAACGCACACGCTACATCGGCAGGATACGGCACATTGCCCGGCAGGTGGCCCAGCGCTACGTCGAGCTGCGGGAAGCGATGGGCTATCCCTTGCTCAAGGAGACGACCGCCGCCCCCCGATGACAGGCGGGCGGCATGTCAAGAATCGATCCGGAAAGAACAAAAAAACATGTAGCGTTTCCAACAAGTTTGCGGTAGTACATCTTCCGAAAGCATTTGAACGGCACGCTTTTTTCAGATCCAGGCAGATCAGTTCGAGTATTTGTGGTTCACTTCCCTCCCAGCCTCCCCACCACCCCCGGTATCGAACGTCCGTACTTTGCCTGCCGCCCTCCCTTTCCCGTTTCCAGTTCCGCTTAAATGAAAGGTCGCTGTCGTTCTTTTCCCGTCCCCGCCCATTCGCTGGCGACAAATCACATTTCCTGCTTTTCTGTGTCCAACGACCGGCCCGCGCCACAACCACCCGCACACCAAGAGAGAACAGACCAGATTCTCGATGGCAACAGGTCGCGCATCGACACAGCAGCAAGCGCAAGTTTTTCAAGGTCGGAGCATATTGGCGCCCTCGAAAAGGCATCCCGTGCCGTTTTCGTGGGCTCTCGTCGGTTCCGCCCGCATTTCAAAAATGGCCTGCATGCAGGTCGGAGTGAGGTCGTTGACACAAGGAGGAACGGCTATGGCAGAAGGTACGGTGAAATGGTTCAATGATTCTAAGGGATTTGGCTTTATCCAACAGGATGGGGGCAAAGATGTCTTTGTCCACTATTCCGCGATTCAAGGCCAAGGGTTCAAATCCCTCAAAGAAGGGGATCGGGTCAAATTCGAGGTCGTCAGCGGCGCCAAGGGACCAGCCGCCGAAAACGTGACCAAACTGTAATCAACGCCTGCTCAAGCCTCCACGCGTCCGCTTAGCCACGGCTCCGCGTGGAGCGTTTCTCCCTTCCCTCCAAACTGCCCACCGCAGCCGTTCAGGTTGCCTCAACGAAGCGAAGGTAGTCGGCAAAAAGAGCCGGCTCCACCCTGTGCAGGGCGGACCGTGCGGCCACCATGGCCCCGTGATCGCGCCGGTGCCGAGCCCGTTCCGCCTCCCGGAGCAGGACATACGCAGAGCATGCCCCGTCGCCGTTGGCCGCCTCCTGATCCACCAGGGGCAAGACTCCCTGGAAATAGCCGTAGATCGGGGCAAGCGGAGCCCCATGTTCACCGATGACGTTGACCAGCCTGGGATTGCGGATCGCATGGCCGGCCATCCGCTCCGGATCGAGCAGAAGGGCAGCGGCATAGAGGGCGTTGGCGATTTCCCGCCTGCCCTGGTGCCAGAGGGCATCGGCCAGATAGCCGTACAGCAGCCCTTCGCCGGGAATCAGGTCGATTAAACGGCGCAACTGCTGTTCGGCGGCAACGTACTCGCCCAATTGCAGCAGAAGATAGCCGCGGCACAGCTCGGGCGGCTGATCGTCGACCCCGCCCTGCTCCATCAACTCCAGCAGATGCCGCAGCAGGTTGGCCCGCAGTTCACGATCGGCCTCACGGTCGCCGAAGACAAAAGCCCGGGTCCGTTGCCAGAAAAATTCGACCCCCTCCTTGACCGGCAGCCTCGACAGTTCCTCAAAAACCGGCTGCCAATAGCGGATCGCCTCCATACCCTTCCGGGCGTTGAGGTGGTTGGGATAAGCTTCGAGAACGCGATCGAAGTGACGGCGGGCCGGTTCAAAATCGAGCCGGGCCAGGCAGGCGAAGCCATTGCCGGTTTCGACGATATCCCACTGAAACAGATTGAGTTGCATGGCTCCATCCAACAGACTTCGTTCGATTCGAAGCTAACCGGTCCGGTTCGGTGACGGATCAGCCGATGGCCGCCTCAGTCGAGCAGCCGGACCGCTCCCCGGTCGGCCGAGGCGGCGAACCGGGCATAGACGCGAAGGGCCGTCGACACGCTCCGCTCCCGCTTCGGCGTGAACGCGGCATCGCCCCGTCCCTCCTCCTGGCGACGGCGGGCTGCCAACTCCTGGTCGTCGACCAGCAGCGTAATTGTTCGGGCCGGAATGTCGATGTCGATGGGGTCTCCTTCCCGGACAAGGGCGATGGCGCCGCCTCCAGCCGCCTCGGGCGAGACATGCCCGATGGACAGCCCCGAGGTACCGCCGGAAAAACGGCCGTCGGTGACCAGCGCACAGGCCGTGCCCAGGTGTCGGGATTTGAGATAGGAGGTGGGATAGAGCATCTCCTGCATGCCCGGCCCGCCCTTGGGCCCCTCATAGAGGATAAAGACCACGTCCCCGGCCCGGACTTCGCCGCCGAGGATGGCCTCGCAGGCCTCCTCCTGGGAATGGTACACCTTGGCCTTGCCGGTGAAATGGAGATTGGCGGCATCAACACCGGCGGTCTTGACAATGCAGCCCTTTTCCGCGATGTTGCCGTAGAGGACGGCCAGGCCGCCGTCCCGGGAATAGGCGTGGGCGATGTCGCGGATGCAGCCAGCGGTCCGGTCGGCGTCGAGTTCGGGATACAGCGTGTCCTGCGAGCCCATCACCAGGTTGCGGACGCCCGCCGGGGCGCTTCGATAGAGGGTCCGAGCCGCCTCGTCGACCTTCGGGTTCATGATGTCGTACCGGGCCAGGGCCTCGGCGAGGGTCATCCCGTCCACCCGGCTCACCGTGGTGTCGAGCAGGCCGCCCCGCGCCAGCTCGGCCATGATGCCCAGAATGCCGCCGGCCCGGTTGACATCCTCGACATGATAGTGGGAGCTGGGCGCCACCTTGCACAGGTTGGGCACCCGGCGCGAGAGGGCGTCGATGTCGGCCATGGTGAAATCGACCCCGGCCTCATGGGCGATGGCCAGAATATGGAGCACGGTATTGGTGGAGCCGCCCATGGCGATGTCGAGCGCCATGGCGTTTTCAAAGGCAGCCTTGGTGGCGATCGAGCGGGGGAGCACCGAGGCGTCTTCCCGTCCATACCAGGCATCGCACAGGGCCACGATCCGTTCCGCCGCCCGGTCGAAGAGGGTCAGCCGGGTCGCATGGGTGGCAACGACGGTGCCGTTGCCGGGCAGGGCCATGCCCAGGGCCTCGTTGAGGCAGTTCATCGAATTGGCGGTGAACATCCCCGAACAGGAGCCGCAGGTCGGGCAGGCGGATCGCTCGACCTCGGCCACCTCGTTGTCGCTCACCGATTCGTCGGCGGCCATGATCATGGCATCGATCAGGTCCAGGGCCTTGTTGCCGGCCCGACCAGCCTCCATCGGGCCGCCGGAGACGAAGATGGCTGGGATGTTGAGCCGCATCGCCGCCATCAGCATGCCGGGGGTGATCTTGTCGCAGTTGGAGATGCACACCATGGCGTCGGCCTTGTGGGCGTTGCACATGTATTCCACCGAATCGGCGATCAACTCCCGCGACGGCAGCGAATAGAGCATGCCGTCGTGTCCCATGGCGATGCCGTCGTCGATGGCGATGGTGTTGAATTCGGCGGCAAAGCAGCCCAGGCGTTCGATCGTTTGCTTCACCCGCTGGCCGATGTCGTGCAGGTGGACATGTCCGGGCACGAACTGGGTGAACGAGTTGACCACCGCGATCACCGGCCGGCCGATCTGTTCTTCCCGCATGCCGTTGGCCCGCCACAGGGCCCGGGCCCCCGCCATCCTTCTTCCTTCCGTTGTCGCCGCGCTTCGCAGTGGATTGGCCATCGATGTCACCTCGTTGTGCTGGGATGTTTTTTTCCTTGTCTTTTCTCGCCTCGAAGCGATAGAACCTAATGAGACGTGTTTGTCAATTTTATATCGGGATACGCCATGAAACAACAGGAGATTAACTACTGGATCACCGCCATGCTGGCCAAGCACGAGCGGGTTTCCGATCTCAACATCACCGTGGGCAAAACCTTGCAGGTGGAAAGCGACGGCGTGCTGGTGCCGGTCGACGTCAACCCGCCGGTCACCGAACTGACCCCCTTTCAGACCGAGGTCTTCGCCCTCAACCTGATCGGTGGCAATCGCCGCCTGCTGAGGGACCTGGTCACCAAGGGATCCTGCGACCTGTCCTACTCGCTCGACGACAAGGTCCGGTTCCGGGTCAACATCTTTACCCAGAAGGGGTACTACTCGGCGGTGCTGCGCAAGCTCGAGACCAAGATCCCCTCGATCCAGGGGTTCCATTTCCCCGAAGCCTTCAACAAGATGGCCCGGGAGGTCAACGGCCTGATCCTGTTCACCGGCGCCACCGGCACCGGCAAAACCACCTCGATGGCCGCCATCCTCAACAAAATCAACGAGGAGCGACCGGTGCACATTGTCACCCTCGAAGATCCGATCGAGTACGTCCATCCCCACAAGAAGGCCACCTTCAACCAGCGGGAGATGGGCGACGATTTCGACGCCTTTGCCAGCGGCCTGCGCGCCGCCCTGCGCCAGGCTCCCAAGGTCATCCTGGTCGGCGAGATCCGTGATCGGGAAACCCTGGAGATCGCCCTCACCGCCGCCGAAACCGGGCATGTGGTCTTCTCCACCCTGCATACCATCGATACCGGCCAGACCGTCAACCGCATCCTCGGCATGTTCGAACAGGACGAGCAGCCGCAGGTGCGCAACCGGCTGGCTGACACCATCCGCTGGATCGTCAGCCAGCGCTTGCTGCCCCGGATCGGCGGCGGCCGCATCGCCGCCCTCGAAATCCTCTGCACCAGCCTGCGGGTACGTGACCTGATCATCAATGGCGAGACCGAGGAAAAAACCTTCTACAACGTGGTCCGGGACGGCTCGGCCCACGACATGCGCACCTTCGACCAGCACCTGCTCGAACTCTTCGAGACCGGCCTGATCACCGAGGAGTCGGCAATCCTGTACGCTTCCCACCGCAGTGAAATCAAGCGGGGCATGGACACCATCAAGGCCGCCCGCGGTGAACGCACCTCCACCATTGACGGCCTGCGCATGGAACAGGAGGAAGAGGATCCGTACAGCCGGTGGTAGACGGTACCCGGACGCCCTGACCGCCAACACCCTTTCAACCGGAACCCATTGCCCCGGACACAACCCGACGAGGACCCCTGACCATGCTGACCTATTGCCCCTCCTGCCAGCAACCGATCCCCTTCTCCGACGAACAGCTCGCCCGTCTGGAACAGGCCCTGTCCCAGTTGGCCCCCGGCAAGCTGCTCGCCCTGAAGTGCCCCCTCTGCCGCGCCACCATCTCCCTGGACAAAAACGGCCAGCCCCCGCAGAAACCGGCCTGCCATGTCCAACCGCCGCCCCCGCCCAATCTCGATTGGCTGCAGATGGGGCTTTTCCAGGGCGAGGAAAAGGTCGAAGACGTGCCCATGGCCCTTGTTCTCCACCCGGCCGACGAACAGCGCAATCGCATCGGTAAGGCGCTGGAGGCCGTCGGCTACCAGGTATTCATGGCCGACAGCGTGTCCGATGCCATGGAAAGGATGCGCTTTGTCAATTTTTCCAGCATCGTCTTCCATGCCCAACTGGAGGGCACCCTGGAGCAGTCGTCGTTCCACGCCCACATGCGCAACCTGCCCATGGACCGGAGGCGCTACATCTTCTACATCCTCATCGGTTCCCAGTTCCACACCCTCTACAACCTCGAAGCCCTGGCGCACAGCGCCAACTTGACGGTCAATACCGGAGACCTGCGCCACCTGGACATCATCCTGCGCAAGGCCATCCCGGCCTACGAGGAGCTGTTCGGGCCTATCCTCGAAGAGCTGGGGGCCTACGGCAAGCGCTGAGCACCCGCCGCTGTCTCCTGTTCGACCCCTCCATGGCCCTCCAGTCAAGAAATGCCTTTTTTCAACAGGAAACAGTTGTTTTTCGCCGCCGACTCTGGTAAATAACCTGATCTCGTTAACCAGAACGAAAAAGGCTGCTTTTTCGTACCATCAACCACTTACCAAGGGCCAACCGGTCACCACAGGAAACTCCATGACAAAAAACGGAACTCAACCCGCTTTTGCGGCAGATGACACCAGCTTTGAGGAAATGAGCTTTGCGGAACTGTTTGAACAGGAAGACAACAACACCGTCATCAATGTCGGTGAGGTTGCCCTGGGCACTGTTGTCGGCCTGAGCAGCGACGCGGCCCTGATCGATGTCGGCGACAAGGCGGAAAGCTATGTGCCGCTCGCCGAATTCCGCCACGAGGACCCGGATCGGGTCATCAAGATCGGCGATCAATTCGAGGTCTTCATCGAGAAAAGAAAGGATGAGGGCGGCCTGCTGCTCTCCCGCGAAAAAGCCATCGCCATCAAAGTCTGGGAACAGATTGCCAAGCTCCAGGAAGAAGACGGGACCATTGAGGGCCGTATTGACAACCGGGTCAAGGGCGGCATGTCCGTCGATATCGGCGTTCCCGCCTTCCTGCCCTATTCACAGATCGACCTGCGTCCGGTCAAGGATCTGGACGGGCTCATCGGCCAGACCTTCGAGTTCAAGATCCTCAAGTTCAACCGCAAGCGCAACAACGTGGTCATCAGCCGACGGGCCATCCTGGAAAGCCAGCGCACCGCCCTGCGCGAACAGATGCGCACCACCCTCGAAGAGGGCCAGATCATCCGCGGCGCCATCACCAATATCACCGATTATGGTCTGTTCATCGACCTGGGCGGCATGGACGGTCTCTGCCACATCACCGACCTCTCCTGGGGACGGGTTTCGCACCCCTCCAAACTGTACAACGTCGGCGAGGAAATCGAGGTCAAGATCCTCAAATACGACAAGAACTCCGACCGGGTGTCCCTGGGTGTCAAGCAACTCAAGACCGATCCCTGGGAACGGGTACCCTCCCAGTACGCTCC
>JAUWAH010000222.1 GCA_030602145.1 Desulfobulbus sp. | reverse complement strand
AAGGACAAACGGCTTCATTGGCTTGCCTGGGTTTGGGCGTGGAAGGAAAGCAGCCTCGACACGAAGACCAGCACGCCCGGCACGGCCAGCAACACCGCCCAGGTGATGACCAGTTCCTCGTCCTTGCCGAGTTTCGACCAGAGATTGTTGCGGATGCGGATATTGGTGGTTCTGAACTTCTTGACGGTTGCCGACCGCGCCTCGACGAGGGCGACGACCTTGAGGCCGCGGTCGGCGTCGAAGGTGACCAGACCGCTGGTTTTAGGATTGTCGGGCAAAAACTGTATTTCGTCGCCCATTTGCAGCTTGTAGGGATCCACCTTGTAGTGATTGCCGGACAGCAGTTGCCTGGCGATCATCTGAACCTCGCCCTCAATCAGCAAACCACTCAACTGGTCCACGCCGTGGGTCGGCACCCGGCCAACGATCAACGGTCCGTCCAGATTGTATTTCCAGGCTATGCCTTTCTCGATCAGGGAAGGAAGATTACCCTGAACCAGGTCGACGGCCGGCGGCAGGGTTTGGACGATCTCGTCCCTGTCGTTGTACACCACAAGGGGTTGTTCGCTCTTGATCTGGATATGCAGCGGACCCTTGCCGATGCGGGAAAAAATCAGGCTGGCCGCACCCCGGATTTGCAGAGAACCGCTTCCAGCCATCGAAAATGATCGCGACTCCGTGGAGGAAACTGCTGCGGGATCGAACCGTTCGGTGCCCGACTCTTCCCAGTACATGGTGGCGTTGGAAAAGGGAATTCGGGGAGGAGCGATGCTTTCGGGCTGATATTCCAGCCGTTCCGTGCGGGCGGTGAGCAGAAACGAACCGATGGTCGTCGCGTTGACAACGATCTTGGCGACCAGAAAAACCAGGAAGGCCAGGTAGACAATCAACAACAGCGTAACGCAGTTGATGGTCCTCGGGTAGCGCTCGGAGAGGACGGAGAATTTCCTGTTCTCCGGTTCGTGCAGGATGGCGGCGAGGACGATGTTGCGGAGAATCGAAAAGGCCGCCTTGAAGGGTCTGGCAATCACACCCGTCTATCTCACCGGAAACTCGACATTCGGCAATCTGTTTCCAAAATTGCTGCGGACAAGAAATATGCTCCCGGGTTCAGCGAGCATCTCCTTGCCGATCACGCACCGGGTGTCATAGGCGATGGTGTTGTCGGCGGCTATCCTGGTGCAGGGTATCCGTTGGGTCTGGCCCGGGATACCGATGACCGTGTCGGTGGACCCGGAATTGACATAGAGAAAATAATCGGCCGGCTGACTTTCACCCCAACTGGCCGGAATGTACCTGATGTCCTGGGAGGCGCAATCGCCCTTGGCGATCCCGGCAAGGACGACCAGGGCATCGGGGTCGTAGCTGGTCAACTGGTCCTGGTACTTCGAGGGCAATTCAGCGTGGATCGTTCCGGCCGGCTGGACACCGAGGTCGTATTGCCAGGAGGCGGCATATCGGCCATCGCGGCTGACCATGTGGACGCACAACATGGCGTCCTGTTCTTCGACATCGCGGTGCAGGTAGAGGCGGAGCTGGTGGACATCCACCTGCTTCAGAGGACTTGCGTACATGAATCCGGCCCGAATACCACCTGAAACCGTAACCTTTTCCAGATACGATTCCTTGAACTGGTGCTCGTTCAGGACAATTTTTCGCTGATTGAACGCCTGGGCATCGGCGTGCCATGACCCAAGAGCAATCGTCGAGACAAAGAGTGCAAGAACAAAGCGTGGCGCGTTCATCGCTGGCTCCATCTTGGTCTTCATCACGCAGCCGCAGCTATGCCCTAACGGCACGGCACGACCTTGCGGAGGCTGTCCTTGGTCCAGATGGTCTGCCCGTCCGGCGTCTTGCCGTCCACCTTCCATTTTTCCGTGACACTGAGACAGTACGAGCCGAGATTGAGCGTCTCGGCAGCCTTTGCAGCCGGTGCCTCGCTGCCGATGAACATCAGTTCGGGATTGGCGGAACTGTAATTGGGATTGATGGTGGTCGTGCCGCAGCCTGCCAAGGTGGCGGCGATGATCGCAAACAAGAAAGAAAGGACAATTTTCCGCATCATGTTTCTCCAGCAAAAAAACAACGTCTTCGTCGAGGCGGTCGCGCTTTCATCCACGGGCAACCCTGCGGAGAAACGCATAATTCCGCCTTGCTTGACCGGAGGCTACTCTAGTGCACTTTGCCCCGAAAAACAAGCCGCAACATGGTGCCTTCGCATGCCGACAACCAAGGAACTTCAGCGAGCAAGATGTCCTGTCCCGTCGCGCCCGCACTCTTCTCGTTCAAGAGGGGCCGTCGCGACCGCAACGATGGAGACAAGCGGGAAGGGAAGTCTCCACGGCATGAATCGGGAGGCGTTGCAGGAATGGGGAGAAGCGGCTGCCGGCAGCGGAAGGCGCAAATGCGGGAGTTCGACACAATCCCCTGCCGAGAGGTGTCCCTTCTCGAACCGGTGCAGCAAGGGGGCGTCGATGTCAGGGCCGCATCCCCGTCTGCCGGGGAATCCCGGTCAGCCTGCGCTCCGGTCGTCTGTCATCCGAGGGTGGCCTGCTCTTTCAGCGCTTCATCTATCTCGCGCTGAATGGCTTCCACCGTGGCCAGGGGATCCGGGGATGTGCTGATGGGGCGGCCGATGACCACATAGTCGGCGCCGTTGCGGAATGCATCCTTGGCCGTGGCGATGCGTTTTTGATCGTCGTTCTGGATAGTGTCGACATTCGCCCCCGGTCTGATGCCGGGGGTGACGATCATGAAACTCTTCTCTATGCCGGAGCGCAGTTTTCCGGCCTCCCTGGCTGAGGACACCACGCCGTCGCAACCGAGTTCAACTGCCTTGCGGGATCGGAGCAACACCAAATCTTCGACGCTGCCGGTAAACCCCATGGCTTTCATGTCGGATTCGTCGAAACTGGTGAGGACGGTGACAGCCAAGATCTTCACGCCTTCTTTGTGCTGCACCGCCGCCCTAATGATGGGGTCGTTGCCATGGATGGTGGCAAAGGTCACTTTGCGGTTGACGAGTTGCTGCACCGCCAGGCCTACCGTTTCGGGAATATCGAAGAACTTGAGATCCACCATCACCTTGTTGCCACGGTCGACGATATAGTCGATCACAGGCCACCAGCCGGCCAGGAACAACTGCAAACCCACCTTGAAAAACTTGACGTGGCCGTCGAGCTTGTTGACCCAGTCTTTGGCCACTTCTGCATCGGCAAAGTCGAGGGCGAAAATAATACGTTCGTTCAGCGGGATGTCATTCATGGTCGACAAGGTGATCTTGAAGGTTGTGCTGGTGGTGACTGGACAGGGAGTGCCAGCCTATCTAGCCAAAAACAGGCGGCAAGTAAACAAAAAAGGTTATCAATGGAGCCTTTTGCAAAAAGACGGTTGAGTCATTCCCGAGGTAGTCATCGGGAATCCAGTCCTGGAAAAATCAATGAGTTCTGGATTCCCGCTTTCGCGGGAATGACGAAAAAAACTCGTCAGCAGTTCATTTTGCAAAAGCCTCAATGAGAACCCCCTTTGGCCGGGAAACGAAAAAAGGGGTTCAGACCTGTTCGATCTAAACCCCTTGCATAGACGTGGTAGCGGGGAAAGGATTTGAACCTTTGACCTTCGGGTTATGAGCCCGACGAGCTACCAGACTGCTCCACCCCGCGGTACGGTCCGGCGATAATACTCGATTGCCCGGCAAAGTCAACCGTTGTGTTGACCTGCCGTGCCCTTTTCCCTGATCGCCTCGATCTTCTCCAGGACAACCGGCGGAAAGGGCGTCAGTTTTCCCTGGCGATTGACGCAGGCATGAACGGTGAATCCCTTGACCAGCACGGTCGAGCGGTCGGTCTCACCCTGCCGCGAGATGGCGTAATGAAAGCGGCAGGTGACCTTGCTCACCTCCACCAGGGAGGTGGCGATGGTGATCAGGTCGTCGTAGGCGGCCGGCGCCTTGAAGCGAAGATAGCTCTCGGTCACCGGCAGGATGCAGCCCAGTGCCTCGATGGCGCTGTAGGGCATGGCCCAGGCGCGCATCATCTCGGTGCGGCCGATCTCGAAGTAGCGCAGGTAATTGGCGTTGTAGACCACTCCCGCCGCGTCGGTGTCGCCGTAAATGACCCGGTAGGTGGTGGTGAAGACCGGCTCGATCAATCCGACCGCAGGTTTGCTCACGACCGTTCCTCCCGCTCGACGAACCGGCGGAAGAATTCGGCGCCGGACAGCATGGGCTGGCCGCTCTCCCGCACCGCCGCCTCGACGTTGGCCTCGGTGTAGGTCCGGTTCGAGGGAGCCGGAATGCCACGGGAATCGTAAAGAAACATCGGCACCGGCCAGTCTTCGTGGGTGCGGCGATGGACCGGCGTGTAATGATCCATGGTCACCACCAGGCGAAAGGGTTCGCCCCGTTGCTCCATGGTCTCGACGATCGGGGTGACGATCTGCTGGTCGAAATCGGTCACCGCCCGCACCTTCTCCTCCGCCAGCCCCTGATGACCGGTCTCGTCCGGCGCCTCCACATGGACGAGGACGAAGTCGTCCTTGGCCAGCACATCGAGCGCCGCCTGCGCCTTGCCGGCATAGTTGGTGTCGAGATACCCGGTGGCGCCGGGGACATCGATAACCGACAGGCCGCCGAGGACCCCCAACCCCTTGAGCAGGTCCACCGCCGAAATCAGGCCGCCGCGGATGCCGAAGCGAGCCTCCAGCGTCTCCATGGCCGGCCGCTTGCCCTCGCCCCAGAGCCAGATGAAGTTGGCGGTGCGCTTGCCCTGGCGCTGCCGCTCCCGGTTGACCGGATGGTCGGCCAGGATCTCCTCGGCCCGGGCCAGCAGGGGCGGAAAATCCTCCACCTGTCCGTACACCTGGAAAAAATCGGCGACATCCCGGTCGGAGTGATCATGGGGCGGCACGGTGGCAAACCCGGCCGGCAATCCGCCGCCATAGACCAGCAGATGGCGGTAGCTGACGCCGGGGTACAATTTCAGCCGCTCGGTGGTGCACCCTTCCTGAAGGGCCTCGATCAACTGTCGGCTTTCCGCGGTGGTGATGTGGCCGCTGCTGTAATCGACCAGGATCAGGCGACCGTCCCCCGGCCGCTCGACATGGACCAGATTGCAGCGGAAGGCGGTTTCCTCAGGTGCCAGGTCCACCCCCAGGCTGG
>JAUWAH010000449.1 GCA_030602145.1 Desulfobulbus sp. | reverse complement strand
AGCATCAGGGCGCGAATGAAATCGGGATTGACCTTGTGACCGGGACGATGATAGGCGATCGCGCAGAATGCAACGATGAGATGATCAAAATCGGCGGTGGAACGCACCTGGGCGGCGGACAATTCCAGTGACCCGTACTTGCGGACCGAGGGGGCAATCAGGCTGCCATGGCCCCGATCGGGCCAGAACAACGTCCACAGCAGGAAAATCACCACCCCCGCCCGCACCGCTGACAACGGCCTGCCCGTCAAGTCCCTCGATTTCCTCCTCCCCTCCATCCGATGCGCGCTCCCTGGTCTCCGGCTCTGCCCGGGTTGGTTGTTTTCCGCTGTCGGCCGCCCCCGGCAGCCAAATAAAGCAAACCTAAAAAAACTATTGACTGCCGATTGCTATTCATATAACCTTCTTTTATTAGATTCAACTAAAAAAATACTCCGCGACCAACCCAAGGACCCGTCATGAACCGTCGCAACACCCCATCCACCCGGAAAAAGAACCAAATCGATACCCGGCAAGCGTCGTCCCGCCAGGGCTCCGGCTCCATCCGATCAACGCAATCGGCCGCCATCAAGGGCGTGGCCCTGACCATTGGCTACCGGGACCATGCCGTCTGCGAACGGCTTCATTTCACCGTCCCCAAGGGAGCCGTCTCCGTGCTCGCTCCCCGCGACGCCCTGTGCAAGGCCGCCCTGCTCGATCTGCTGACCGGCAGGATTCGCCCGGAATCGGGCCGCTGCCTGATCGAAGGTCGCGAGATCCACGACCTGCCCCTGGCCATCAAGCAACGGATCGGTGTCCTTGAAACCAGCGAGCGTGTCTATGAAGTCATGACCATCGGCCAGACAGCGGTCTTCTTCAGCGGCTGCTACCCGAAGTGGTGCAACCAGACCTATTTCCGCCTGACCGACAGCATCGGCCTTTCCCGACGGGTGAAGATCAGCAACCTGCCAGGCCATCAGCGTGCCCTGGTTGCCCTGGCGGTGCTGCTGGCCAGGAATCCCGACCTGCTCATCCTCGACGATTGGATCACCACCTTCGGCGACTCCACCCGATCCATCGTCTACGATGCCATTCGCCGCTTCATCTCCCGACCAGGCAGGACCGCCCTGCTCGTCGGCCACCATGTCGGCCTGACCCCGGACCTGGTCGACCATCTGATCCTGGTCGGCCACTCCGCCTCGCTGAACATCCCCACTGCCGGCCTGGCAGCCGCGCCCGACCTCCTGGCTGCCACCCCAGCCTCCGATACGACGTTTTCCGGGACGATGACCGGAGGCGAAGAAGGCCAAAACGGCAATCGAATCCGGCCAGAACAGGACGACGGTCATGGCAGGCGGAAATAAGCTCAGCAGCAGCCTGGAGGACTACCTGGAGACGATCTACCTGATCGTCAGGGAGCATGGCTCAGCTCGCAGCAAGGACATCACCCGGCGGCTGCCGGTGACCCCGGCATCGGTGACCGAGGCGCTACGCGCCCTTGAAGCCCGTGGCCTGGTCAATTATGTGCCCTATTCGCTGATCACCCTGACGCCGGCGGGTGAGGCCCGGGCCCGCGAGGTTCTCCACCGCCACGAGACCCTGCGCGACTTTTTCGTCGAGGTGTTGGGGGTCGACCCGCAAACAGCCGACAGCGGCGCCTGTCGCATCGAGCATGTCATCAGCGACGAGATTCTCGAATCGATGATCACCTACACCAGCACGGTCCGCCAAGCCAGCAGGGACGGGGCGACCGTCGCCCCGCCTGACCGTCCCGACCGGCGGGAGAAGGCACGCGGCCAAAGTGCAAGACCGTCCGCAGCCGGTGGATCGGCACAGGCCGTCCGTGACCTCGACACCCGAACCGAACCGTCCTCGCCGACCACCCGCCGCCCTGCCCGATGACCGTTCTCCGGACGACCTCTTCACTTGTTCCCGCGCACCTGCAAGCCCTGCACGACTCGTCCCTGCTGCGCAACCTCGAGCCGCCCCTGCGCGAGGAACTGATCGGCCTCGGGTGTCTCCACACCTGGAAGCGGGGTGGCTACCTGTTCGAGGAGGGCACTCCGATTCACCATTTTTATCTGCTGCTGACCGGCAAGGCCAGGGAATACTACTGCGGCGGAACGGGCGCCGAATACCTGCGGCGGCTGGCGCGTCCGGGTTGCTACGTCGGCCTGCACTCCGCCTTCGGCAACCTCACCCATTACTCGCACCGTTGCCAGGCCCTGACCCCGGTCACCGCCTTTGCCTGGCCGTCGGCCCCCTTTGTCGATTATCTGGTCCGCCATCCGGATATCGGCCTGGCGGTTTCCGCCATCCTGGCCGAGTACTTCGAACACAGTTGCCGCAAGAGCTGTCTGTGCCGCAAACCGGAGGCCCGCTGCCGGGTGGCCGGATACCTCCTCAGCCGCATGTGCTCCGACTGCGGCCAGCGGTGCTGCCACCGCAGTCCGGGCAAGCATGCCCACCACCTCGATCTCTGGCCACTGGCCCATGCCGCCGAGGACATCAACCTGAGCAGGGAGGCATTCTCCCGCGCCCTGGTCACCCTGCAGAAGGAGGGTATTCTCCATTGCGACAACGGCAGGATCACCATTCTCGACATCGATGCCCTCAAGAGGTGCTCCGGTGTGGCCTGAAGATCAGCGGATCGGATCGAGGGTCCGGACGCCGGTCCGGGCCGCATCGCTCCAATGCCTAGCGGGCTGCGTCGGCCACATGACCGTCGACGAGATCCTTGAGCGGAGCATTGACGGCC
>JAUWAH010000138.1 GCA_030602145.1 Desulfobulbus sp. | reverse complement strand
GACACCTGCACCAGCGAGCGGCGCTGCCCCTGCTCCTCGATAGCCGCCAGGTGGCTGCCGAGTTGTCGATAAAAATCGGTCACGACGATGATCCGAAGAAATGGCTGTACAGCCCCTCGCTGAATCCCACCGCAAGCCGGTCGCCGATCAGGAGGGCCGGAGCCCGCAGGTTGCCGGTCCGACCCAGGGCCGCGGCCAGGATCGATTCCCGGGTGTCGGTGCGCGGATCGAGGACCGCAAATCCCTTCCCCTTGGCCACCAGGATCTCCCGGACACCGGCCAGCAAGGCCCAGGCTGCCTCGTCGGCCAGCGGCTCCTTGCGGGCATCGACGATCCGCCCGAGCGAAACTCCATGTTTATCCAGCACATCCTGTGCCTTGGCGCAGGAGGCTCAGCCCTTGCGCAGGTAAGCCCAATCGATCTGCATAGAATCCCCCTTCCTGAAAATCAGTGCGGCCATCGGTTCGGCGAGCCATTATAGTCGGCGGCGGCCAACACCACCACCAGAATTTCCCGCCGACCCGCCGGTTCACGAAACAGGAAAAATCCATTATAGAAACAGGATCATCCTTTTCCTTCCCCCTTTCCCTTCCCTGCGAGGAGACCCACCATGACAACACCCACCTCGGACGCCTGCCCCCGGGGCGACCTGCTGCTACGCACCATGCCCATGCCCGCCGACACCAGCTTCAACGGCGACATCTTCGGCGGCTGGATCATGGCCCAGATGGATCTGGCCGGCAGCATGCTGGCCAAGGAGGTAACCCGAACCCGAACCGCCACCGTGGCGGTGGAGTCCATGCAGTTCATCAAGCCGGTGCGGGTCGGCGACGTGGTCTGCTGCTACGGCCGGGTCAAGCGGCTGGGCACCACCTCGGTGACCATTGTCCTCGAAGTCTGGGTTCGGCCGATCCTCCATGGGGGCAAGGATCAATTCACCACCTTCAAGGTCACCGAGGCGGCCTTCACCTATGTGGCCATCGACGAACAGGGCAGAAAACAGCCGATCGACAGGAGTCGCCTGAATCTGGAGCAGACCGGTTAAGTGCGAAGAACCGCGGTGTCTTCGAGGACGATCTCCAGCTCGGCCAGGTCGATCTCGCTTAAGTTGAGCAGGCTGGCTTCCGGTGTGGCGGGTAAGAGCAGGCCAGGATCCGCCTCCAGGCCGATGCCCAGTTTGCGGCAGACCAAGTTGGCCATGCGCACCAGGACAAGAAGCAGGTTACGCTCATCGATCTCCTGGCTGTGGTGGTCGCGGGCGATCACGCAGAACGGTTCGGGCATGTTCCATTGACCGAGCAACTTGGCTCCTTCCCGGGCGTGCAGCCTGGCCATGGCCTCCAGAAGCAGGGCGTCGGTGATCTTCAGAGTGGTCTTCTTGCGCTTGATCTGCTCGATGATCACCAGGACGAGCAGCTTGCCGACATCATGGAAAAGGCCGGCGAAAAAGGCCTGGCTCTGCTCGACCCCGTAGGCGTGACGGCGGGCCAGCCAGACGGCGGCGTAGGCGCAACCCACCGCATGCTGCCAGAGCTGCTTCATCAGCCGGTTGATGATGGGGTCCCGGCTGACGAACTGCTGCCGGGAGGTGGCCATCAGCACCACCTTGCCGATCTCCTCCATACCCAGCCGCATGATCGCCGCCCGCACCGTGCTCACCTCCGCGAGCCCGCGGTAAAATGGCGAATTGGCGATCTTCAGCACCTGGGTGGCCAGGGCCTGATCGGCGGTAATGATCTTTTCGATCACCTGGATGCTGGGCTCCTTCCTGGCCAGCTCCTGCTGCATGCGGCTGGCGGCGGTATTGAATACCGGCAGCTTGACCGCATCCGATTCGATGAAGCGGTTGATGACATCGACGAGGGAAACAGGGGCGCTCATTTATTCACCTGCCAGGCGGCGAAGTTCGATAAGGGGCCGGGGCGGACTGAGGATGGGCAGGCAGCGGAGCACCTCGTCGATGGTGGTGACCCCGGCGGCCGCCTTGACCAGCCCGTCTTCCAGCAGGGTGACCAGACCCGACTGGTTGATGCTGATGGTGCGGATCTCGTAACTGGTTCTGCGTTCGAGGATGGCGGTGCGCACCGGTTCGTCGAGCACCAGCAGCTCGAACACCCCGATACGGCCGCGATAGCCGGTCTGCTTGCACTGCGAGCATCCCCGTCCCTTCTTGAAGGCGGCGCCGTCCAGATCGCGGACCGTGGTGCGCAATCGCTGGATCTGCACCGGCGTCGGCTTGGCATCGACGCTGCAGTGCGGACAGACGCGACGCAGCAGCCGCTGCGCCAGGACACTGACCACCGTGGAGGAAACCAGAAAGGGGGCGATGTCCATGTTCAAGAGCCGGATGAGGCCGCCGATGGAATCCTCGGTGTGGAAGGTCGACAGCACCTTATGCCCGGTCAGGGCCGCCTGGACCGCCACCTCGGCCGAGTAGGTGTCGCGGATCTCGCCGATGACGATCACATCCGGGTCCTGGCGGACGATATGGCGCAGGGTCTCCTCGAAGGTCAGGTCGATCTTGGGGTCGATAGAGCACTGCGCCACCCCCTCGATCACATACTCCACCGGCTCCTCGGCGGTGATGATGCTCACCTGGGGACTCTTCAGGGCATGGATGCAACTGTAGATGGTTGAGGTCTTGCCCGAACCGGTGGGGCCGGTAACGAGGAGCACGCCGCTGGGCTGATAGACGGCATCCTCGAGAAAACGGGACAGCATGCGCGGCGTGAGACCGATGGCCTGCAAATCATAGAGTTCCTGCTTGCGGTTGAGCAGCCGCAGGACGATTTTCTCGCCGTGGATGGTGACGAAAAAGGAGACGCGTAGGTCAAGCTGGCCCTCGTCGTAGGCAAAGAGGATGCGGCCGCCCTGATGGCGCCGTTTCTCGGTGATGTCGGCCTGGCACATGATTTTGAGCCGACTGACCAGCGCCGGGACGATCTCTCTGGGAAAATCCTTGAAGTGGTTGAGCACGCCGTCTTCCCGGAAACGGACCTGCAAACGGTCCTCCATGGGTTCGATATGGATATCGCTGGCCTTGCTCTTGATCGCCTCCAGGATAATGGTGTTGACCGTGCCGACCACGGTGGAAGTGTCCATGGCCAGGGCTTTGCCGGCCTTCTTTTCCGTCAGCAGCTCGATGGTCTTCCTGATAGACCGGATCTGGGCGATGACCGGCACGATGCCCTCGCCGCAAAACCGCCGGGCGGTCTGCACCGCCTCATGGTCGAGAGGATCGGCAAAGGCAACCCGCACTGCCCGGTCGTCGCTTTTGATCGGAATGAAGTTGTGGGTCAGCATCACCGTTTTGGGGATTCGATCACACAACTCCCGATCGATATTGGTGAGACTGGGCTCGATGAACGAGTAGCCCATCTGGATGGAGAGGATCTCGATGAACAGTTGCTCGTCGATGAAATTGTGCTTGACCAGGATGCGGCCCAGTTTCTCCTGGCTGTCGCTCTCCTTCTGGATGCGGATAGCCGCTTCCAGGTCCTCCGGCGAGATGTAGCCCAGCTCGACCAGGAGATCGCCGATGCGGACAGGGGAGGCGGTGGTACGCAGGGTGTCGCGCACATCCTGGTCGGCAACGAATTTCAGGTCCTTGAGGATCTTGAGCAGCGGGGTGAAGGTAGTCAGCTTGGTCTGGATGCGGGCGGCATGCTCCACCTGTTGGCGGCTGATCTTGCCCACCTGGAGGAGCAGGCGGATGATGGTGCTCAGGTGGTCGCCGGGCTGTTCGGTCATTGTTCAGGTCGCTCGTTTAGTGTTGGGGGGAGAGGCGCTTGGATCCGTGGCCACCCCACAAACGATCCTTTCCCTTTGAATTTCTACAGGATATGACGCACGGCTGTCTATAGGGAAAAATATGTATTTAGGGCGCGAAGGCATGGTTGGCGGCGGCATCAGGATGAAGACGGCCCGATCATGTTTTCCGGCCGGACGAGCCGATCGAAGGTCTCGCCGTCGAGCACGCCGAGTGCCAGGGCCGCCTCGCGCAGCGACAGGTTCTCGGCATGGGCCTTCTTGGCGATGACCGCAGCCTTCTCGTAGCCGATGTGTGGGTTGAGGGCGGTGACCAGCATCAGGGAACGATGCAGATGGTGTTCGATGCGCTCCCGAACCGGCTCGATGCCGGCGGCGCAGTGGCGGTCGAAGGAACCGATGGCGTCGGCCAGCAGGAAGGCCGACTGGAGGAAGTTGTAGGCGATCAGCGGCTTGAAGACGTTGAGTTCGAAGTTGCCCTGGCTGGCGGCAAAGCCGATGGCGGCGTCGTTGCCGAACACCTGGCAGGCGGCCATGGTCATTGCCTCCGACTGGGTCGGATTGACCTTGCCCGGCATGATCGAACTGCCCGGCTCGTTGGCGGGGATGGTGATCTCGCCCAGGCCGCAGCGGGGCCCGCTGGCCAGCCAGCGGACATCGTTGGCTATCTTCATCAGGTTGGCGGCCAGGGCCTTGAGGGCGCCATGGACAAAAACCAGCTGATCGTGGCCGGTGAGGCCGTGGAAGGTGTTGGCCATGGGATGAAAGGTCGTGCCGGTGTCCTTGCTGAGCTGCCCGGCCACCGCCGCGCCGAAGCCGGCCGGAGCGTTCAGACCGGTGCCCACCGCCGTGCCGCCGACAGCCAGGAAGCGCACATGCGAAAGCCCCTCCCGCACCTGGCGTTCGTTGCTCGCCAGCATGGCGGCCCAGCCGCCCACCTCCTGGCCGAGGGTCAGGGGGGTGGCATCCTGGAGATGGGTCCGGCCGATCTTGACGATGCCGGCAAAGGCTTCGGCCTTGGCCGCAAGGGTCCGGTGCAGGCCGGCCAGTTGGGGCAGCAACCGATCCTCCAGGGCCAGGACCGCGGCGACGTGCATGGCCGAGGGAAAGATGTCGTTGGAACTCTGCGACAGGTTAACATGATCGTTGGGGTGGACCGGCCGCTCCCGGCCCAGGCTGCCGTGCACCAGTACCGCCGCCCGGTTGGCGATCACCTCGTTGACGTTCATGTTGGTCTGGGTGCCGCTGCCCGTTTGCCAGACCGAGAGGGGGAATTCGGCGTCGTGTTGGCCGGCCAGAATCTCGTCGCAGACCCGGACGATCAGATCGCGAATCGGCCCGGGCAGCTTACCGGCCCGCTGATTGACCTCGGCGCAGGCTCGCTTCAGGCGGACCAGCCCACGGATCAGGGCCAGCGGCATCCGCTCCTCGCCGATGTGGAAGTTCCGCCGGCTGCGCTCGGTCTGCGCTCCCCAGAGCCGGTCGGCCGGCACCTCAATCTCGCCCATGGTGTCGCGTTCAATCCGCTGACTCATTGCTGTTCTCCCCGAAAATGGATGGACAATGAATGATCCTCTCTCTTCAGCAAACCGATTTGCGTCGCCAAGGGCAAGGTTTTTTCCGCAACGGCCTGTGGACATGGGGTTTTTCCATTCATTCACACCCATCTACGGCGGGAAAAACCAATTGCCTGATGATGGCGCCTGGAGGTATAACCAGCGAAAACGTTCACCTGCCACCCTGGTGCACGCTCGTTTTCGATCGGAGGATGCCCATGAACCAACAGCCCGACGATGCCGCGGACCGCAGGCGGCGATTGAGCATGCTGGCGGTGCAGGTCGGCCTGGCCGCCAACATCGTGCTTGCCGCCCTCAAGGCAGTGGTCGGGGTGGTCGGCCAGAGTCCGGCCCTGCTGGCCGATGGCATCAACTCGACCTCGGACGTGGCCTATGGCATCGTGGTCTCCATCTTTGTTCGCCTGTCCGCCAAACCTGCGGATCGGGAGCATCCGTACGGCCATGACCAGTTGGAAAGCGTGGCCGCGGTGGTGGTCGGCGCCTTTGTGGTCACCACCGCCATCGCCATTTTCTGGCACTCGGTGGACACCGCCTACGAACTGCTGACCGTGCGGCCGGATGCGACAGGGGCGAGCGTCACTGCCCTGTGGATCGCCCTTTTGGCCGTGTTCCTCAAATGCGGCCTCACCATCTGGACCTACGGGCTCAGCCGCCAGACCGGCAACACCGCCGTCCGCGCCCTGGCCCAGGACCATCGCAACGACATCTTCGCCTCCTCGGCGGCTGGCATCGGCATCTTCTTCGGCCGTCTGGAGTATCCCTGGATCGATCCCCTGGCCGGAGCCGTTGTCAGCCTGATCATCCTCCACACCGGCATCGACATCCTCCGTTCAGCCACCGCCGACCTCATGGACACCCTGCCCGGCAGAGAACTGGCCGAGGAGATCACCGCAGCCCTGCGAGACGTGTACGGTGTGCAGGAGATCGAGGATATCCAGGCCCACCGCTTCGGCCCCTATCTGGTGATCAACATCACCATCGGCATCGACGGCAGCCTCACCGTGCTGCAGGGCGACCGTATCGCCACCGCGGTGGAGGAATCCCTGCTGGCCCGCATCGAATTCCTCCGCCGCGTCTATGTCCACTATCATCCGGTCACGGAGAACGAAGCTCGGTAACCCCCGGCTCCGCCGTTCAACCGTCCCACGGGAGCCTTTATGCCCACGTTGCATCCCATTCTCTTCCTCCACGGCCTTGATTCCTCGACCCTGGGCACCAAGGCCCGCTGGTTCCGCGCCCATTTCCCGGCGGTGAGGATGCGCGACTATGACGGCG
>JAUWAH010000419.1 GCA_030602145.1 Desulfobulbus sp. | reverse complement strand
GGGATGCAGCTGAATGCCTGCCGCCGCCATCTCAGTAGACTCCGCAGATGCCGTCGATGGCGAGTTCCTCGACCTGGATCTCCTCAAGGATCTCCGGTTCTTCCGTGCATGCCTCGGTATTGATCTGTTCAACGTCCATTGGTTCTCTCCTTTGCTGCGGTTTGTGGATCAATGCGCAATGCATCGCCTGTGTTGCCATGGTTATTGCAACGCAGATGCCAATGAGTAAAACGATGGTATATGTTGTACTTAGAGCCGCCTTGGGGAGGTCGTGAGTTGGAGTTTTTCAAGGACTGTGGAGAAAAGGGGCAGCGGCGGAGGGTCGGGGGAAGAGCGAAAAGGAAAGAGGTGTGGCGAATATCCACACCATGGCGAATGTCTACACTATTCTAAACCGGCGTTTGGTTTGTTGCGGAAATATCTGCCCATCGCGGAAAGGAAAATCCATGGCGGAACGTCATTCCCATTGCTCCTGGTGCGGCAGCCCCTTTGCGTCCGACCAGCCCTGGCCGCGCCTGTGCCGCGCCTGCGGCCATACCAGCTATCTCAACCCCCTGCCGGTGGCGGTGGTGCTGCTGCCCGTCGGCGCGGGCCTGGTGGTGATCCGTCGCAACACCGAGCCGCGCAAGGGCACCCTCACCCTGCCGGGCGGCTACATCGATTACGGCGAAACCTGGCAGCAGGCCGCCGGCCGCGAGGCCTTCGAGGAGACCGGCATCGCAGTCTCCAGCGAAGAGCTGCGCCTCTACGACGTGATGAACGGCCTCGATGGTACCCTGGTGATCTTCGGACTCGCCGCCCCGCGTCCCCGCGATTGCTTCAAGCCCTTTTCCTCGGCGGAAACCCAGGAAGTCGTTCTCATCGAACGGCCCATGGAACTGGGCTTTTCCATGCACACCGAGATCGCCGCGCGGTTTTTCGCGGAGAAGGGGAGCGGAAGGCTCTGGGCGCGTGGGGGGGGAATTTGACAGGTCAGCCAATCATCTGGAAAAACCAACACCAATCTGCTACGGTTCATGGTTTCGGAGGGGTGAGGGCGTTCGCGGCGGTTCCCCTCCGGGCCTTTCCTCTACAGGTGAGGGTAGGCACCATTCAGAACCGAAGGAGATGAGTCCCCGTGACCTCCAAGTACGACCACTACAGCAAGGAAGAACTGGTCAGGATCATCGAGGAGCGCGACCGCAAGCCACGGCTCGGGCTGGTGTGGGAGCGGGACGAGATCGATCACGACCGCTCCCTGAATCAGGATTTCGTGGCCCTCGACCTGCTGCCGGAATTCTCCCGCGGCGACGGGCCCTGGCACAACCTGCTGATCGAGGGGGACAACTTCGATGCCCTGCGCTACCTGCGCATGACCCACGCCGGCCGGGTCAAATGCATCTACATCGATCCCCCCTACAACACCGGCAACAAGGATTTCATCTACAACGACCGCTTCGTCGACAAGGACGACGCCTGGAAGCACAGCAAGTGGCTGGAATACCTCTACCGCCGCTTGCTCCTGGCCCGGGACCTGCTGGCCGAGGACGGCGTGCTGCTGGTCTCCATCAACGACGAGAACCGGGCCAAGCTGGAGCTGCTGCTGGATCAGGCGCTGCCGGGGATGCGGGTTGGTTCGCTGGTTTGGAGGACTCGTGACTCCACGAGCGCAAAAAGCCGTAACTTCAGTGATGTGCACGAGCATATCCTGATCTATGGCGGTCAGACCTTCTCCTTTCTGGGTTCTGACAAGACACAGAAGAAGTACAAGAATCCTGACAAAGATCCGCGCGGACCATGGAATATTGATCCGTTGACACTGGCCTTTAACCGCATAGAGCGTCAAAATCTATTTTATCCGATACAGAATCCGAAAACTGGTAATTGGTATCCATGTGATCCCAACCGTGTTTGGGCCTATGCTAGTGAAAAGATTGAGAAGAACCCTGATCGTCTGCGTACCGAGACAATGGAGGAGTGGATTCGTCAGGATAAGATTGTTTTCCCCGACCCGGAAACCGAGCATGTTGCAATCTGGAGTACCCTCGAAGAACTGCTTGATGCCATTGACAGGGGAGATATTCCCAAAACGCCAAAGAAGCAGAATCCTCTTTTGTCTCGCGACACGCCAGACCTCGAATTTTGGGTTGGAAAGCCTGTTGGCTTTGGTCGTCCCGGCTTCAAAAAGCACTGGAAGGACTTGCGCAGTCATACAAACCCTGTTGGTAGCTGGGTTGCCCGCCTTACCGAGGATGCGGATGAAGACGACTATCTAACCCTCCGTTCGCGGCAGGCGGGTGAAGGTACGGATGCGCTTCAGGATATTTTCGGGAAAAAAGTTTTCAACTATCCGAAACCACCATCTTTGATAAAAACTCTGATTGCTCAGTCAACGAATGCCAACGACCTCGTCATGGATTTCTTCGCCGGCTCCGGCACCACGGCCCAGGCAGTGCTGGAGCTGAACCGCGAAAATAAGGAACAGCGACGCTTCATCATGGTTTCCGCCACCGAGGCGACGGCGGACGACCCGGACAAGAACATCTGCCGCGACGTCTGCGCCGAGCGCATCCGACGGGTCATGGCCGGCTACGGCGGCCGGGAGGGGACCGGGGGGGATTTCGCCTATCTGCGGGTACTGCGGATGCCCCAAGAGGATGTGCTGACGGAGATCGACCATCCCCAGGTCTGGACCGCCCTGCAGCTGATCCACCGGCAGAGTTTTTTCCCTCACCCTAACCCTCTCCCAGAGGGAGAGGGGACTGACAGCCTTCTGCAATCATAGGACCCGGCCAGCGGCCTGGTCTATGTGACCGCCACCGACGATGCCACCATGGCCCGCATCGAGGAACTGGCCGGCCAGACCGCCCACCTGACGGTCTACACCTGGCAGCCGGGTCTCCTGCGGGAGCGGCTGGCGTCCCAGGGGATCTCCGTGGAGCAGATTCCCCAGTTTCTGGTCAACCGGTTCGGAGGGGGGGCATGATCGTCAAACCGAAAGGCTACCAGTCCGCCGCC
>JAUWAH010000273.1 GCA_030602145.1 Desulfobulbus sp. | reverse complement strand
AGGGGGGGCGACGTCTGGCTCAAGGCCGACCGCAACCTGCGGTCGTTGATCGATTTTCGTTTCCAGTCCCATTTCAAGGCCGGATCGGGTGCCGGCGGCCAGGGCAGCGACAAGCACGGCCGGGGCGGCAAGGATTGCGTGATCCGGGTGCCGATGGGTTCGGTGCTCAAGGATGCCGAAACCGGCACGGTCCTGGCCGATCTGACCGAAGACGGTCAGGTCTACCTCGCCGCCGAGGGCGGCCGGGGCGGGTTGGGCAACGCCCGGTTCGCCACCTCCACCAACCGGGCGCCGCGCAAGGCGACTCCCGGCCAGCCGGGCGAGGAGCGCTGGCTTGTGATCGAACTCAAGCTCCTGGCCGATGTCGGCCTGATCGGGTTGCCCAATGCCGGCAAATCGACCCTGCTCTCCAAGCTCTCGGCCGCCAATCCCAAAATCGCTCCCTATCCCTTCACCACCCTGGAACCGCAGTTGGGTGTTCTCCAGTTTGCGGAGATCGACCCCTGTATCATCGCCGACATTCCCGGGTTGATCGAAGGGGCGCATCAGGGCGTGGGGTTGGGACATCAGTTTCTCCGTCACATCGAGCGGACCTCGATCCTTCTCCACCTGATCGACGCCTCCGGCGAAGGCGACCAACCCCACGAGGAGTACCTGGTCCTGGCCCGTGAATTGGCCGCCTACAAGCGGGAATTGCTCGACCGCACCCATGTGATTGTCCTCAACAAGATCGATCTGATCGAGGCAGAGCGATTGGCGGAGGTCAGGGAGCAGTTCGCTGGCCTGAACATCGCGGTGGTGGCGATCTCGGCGCTGGAAAACGAGGGACTGGATGCGCTGCGCGCCCTGATCGGCGAACTGATGGAACGGCATCGTTCGGAGGTGGCTGATGACCTTTCAGGTGAGTAAGGAAGACGGCCTCTACTATCGCCAGACCCTGTTCGATCAGGCCAAACGGGTGGTGCTCAAGGTGGGCAGCGCCGTGCTCACCGGCGACAACGGCCTTGATCCGGACATCATCACCGCCATCGCCCGGCAGGTGTCCTTTCTCCAGTCCACCGGACGGGAGGTGATCCTGGTCACCTCGGGAGCGGTGGCCGCCGGCCGCAAGCGGTTGGGGGTGGCCAAGACGCCGCACGAGGAGTTGCGCCTCAAGCAGGCCCTGGCCGCCACCGGTCAGGGGTTGCTCATGCAGGCCTACGAGCAGGCCTTTGCCGAATTCAACCAACCGGTGGCCCAGGTGTTGCTCACCCATGGAGACCTGTCCCATCGGGGGCGATACCTGAACGTCCGCAACACCATCCTCACCCTGTTCGAGTTCGGGGTGGTACCGATCATCAACGAGAACGACACCGTATCCGCCGAGGAGCTGCGCTTTTCCGACAACGACACCCTGGGGGCGCTGATGACCAACATGATCGGTGCCGACATGTTCATCATTCTCACCGATGTCGACAGCCTCTATACCGGGCACCCCGCCGAGGATCCCGATGCCCGTCCCATTTACACCGTGGCCACCATCACCCGGGAGATCGAACGGATGGCCGGCCATTCCGGCAGTGCCCTGGGCACCGGCGGCATGATGGCCAAGATTCGGGCCGCCAAGATGGTGGCGGCCTGCGGCGGCTGTTCCTTCATCGGTCCCGGTCGGCACCCCGAGATCCTCCAGGCCCTGTTCAGCGGCGAACTGATCGGTACCTTCTTCCTCCCCGGCAAGGGCACGATCAACCGGCGCAAGCATTGGATCGCCTATGTGCTCAAACCCCAGGGATCTTTGGTGGTCGATGACGGTGCCCGCCGCGCCCTGGTCGAGCAGGGCAAGAGTCTGCTCCCTTCGGGCATTGTCGAGGTCCGGGGCCATTTCGGCGTCGGTGCCCCGGTCCACTGCCTCGACCGCACCGGCACGGTGATCGCCGCCGGCCTGAGCAATTATTCGACCGCCGACATCGAACGGATCAAGGGGCGTAAAACCGGCGAGATCGCCGCCATTCTCGGGACCAAGGATGCCGATGAGGTCATCCATCGGGACAATCTGGTGGTCCTGGGCCGGGACGGGTTGATGTAAGGCCGATGTACAATGGACATGCCTGGCAACAAAGGCGCTATCGCGCCGAAGGCAGGCAACACACCTGAGGAGACACGAACCATGGAACGCGCACAGATCGAAGCTACAGTCCTGGAGATGGTCAAGAAGGCCAAGGCGGCGGCCCGCAGCCTGAGCGCCATGCCGACCGCCTTGAAAAACGATATCCTGCTTGATGTCGGCGAGGCCCTGATCGGGCAGCAGCCGTATATCCTCGCCGAGAACCTTAAGGACATGGCCGCCGGTGAGCGGAGGGGCCTGTCCGCTGCCATGCTCAGTCGCTTGCAGCTGACTGAAAAGGTGATCGCCGAAATGGTGCAGGGCTTGCGGGAAGTGGCCGCCCTGGAAGATCCGGTGGGCGAGGTCGGCGAGATGCGCCGTCGTCCCAACGGCATCGTCGTCGGCCGGATGCGGGTGCCCCTGGGGGTCATCCTGATGATTTACGAATCCCGGCCCAATGTGACCATCGATTCGGCGGCGCTGTGCCTCAAGGCCGGCAACGCGGTCATTCTCCGCGGCGGCTCCGAGGCCATCCATTCCAACCTGGCCCTGGCCAAGGTCCTCCAGGAGGTGCTGGCCAGACACGGGGTCGACCCGGCCATTGTCCAGGTGCTCGGGTTCACCGACCGGGAAGGCATCGATGTCCTGCTCCAGCAGGAGGAGTACATCGACCTGGTCATCCCGCGCGGCGGTGAGGGGCTGATCCGGGCGGTGACCGAGAAGTCGCGCATTCCGGTGCTCAAGCATTACAAAGGGGTCTGCCACTGTTTTGTCGATGCGGATGGAGACCAGGAGATGGCCATCCCGATCATCCTCAATGCCAAGGTCCAGCGGCCCAGTGCCTGCAACGCCCTGGAGGGATTGCTGGTCCATCGCGGCATCGCCGAGGAATTCCTGCCCAAGGTTGCGCAGGCCTTGAAGAGAGAGGGAGTGCGCATGCTGGGTTGCCATTCCAGTTGCCTGATCTGCGACCAACTGATCGAGCCGGCCGCGGACAGCGACTGGGGCACCGAATTCCTCGATCTGGCCCTGGTGATCAAGGTGGTGGCCGACATGGACGAGGCCATGGACTACATCGACCAATACGGCTCCAAACACACCGAAACGATCATCACCCGCTCCTACCAGCACAGCCAGCGGTTCCTCCGGGAAGTGGACGCCTCGGCGGTGATGGTCAATGCCTCCACCCGGTTCAACGACGGCGGCCAGTTCGGCCTCGGCGCCGAGATCGGCATCTCCACCACCAAGCTGCACGCCTACGGTCCCATGGGCTTGAAGGAGCTGACCACCCGGAAATTCATCGTGTACGGTGCCGGGGAGACCCGCGCCTGACGCGTGGTTGCTGGTGAGGAAGGGCTGACGGTCGGCCTGTTCGGCGGCACCTTCGACCCCGTCCACCAGGGCCATCTGGACCTGGCCCTGCATGTGTTCGACCGGTGCCGGCTCGATCGGCTGTTGCTCATTCCGGCCCTGGTGCCGCCGCACAAGCGACAGCCGGTGGCCGCCTTCGCCGACCGGGCGGCAATGATCGAGGCGGCCCTGGCAGCCTGTTCCGTGGGCAGGGAGCGGATGAGGTGTTCGCGCCTTGAGGCGGACCTGCCGCCGCCATCCTACACCATCCACACGGTGAAGGCGCTGGCCGCGGCCCGGCCCGCCGATCGCCACCTGCTCATCATCGGCGCCGATTCCCTGCTCGATCTGCCCCACTGGCACCGGATCGACGACCTGCTGGATCTGGTCAGCCTGATCGTGGTCAGGCGGGCGGCCATCGAGCCGGCGGTCATCGACCGGGCGCTCGCCGCCCTTGCTCCCGGTTTCACTTTTGATCCATCCCGCAACCAATGGCTCGGCCGGGGCGGACAGACAGCCGACTATTTCGACGACATCGAACTGCCGGTTTCCTCCTCGGCGATAAGAGAGGACCTGGCCGCCGGCAGAGTGCCTGCCATGCTGCCGCCGCCGGTGTTCGCCTATATCAGAGACCACCGTCTCTACGGGTGGCGGGAGGCTTCGTGAACTACATCGCCGATCTTCATGTCCACAGCCATTACTCCCGCGCCACCAGCAAGGCCAGCCATCTGTACGGATTGGCCGCCTGGGCCGCGGTCAAGGGCATCGGCGTGGTGGGGACCGGCGATTTCACCCACCCGGGCTGGTTTGCCCATCTCCATGACTGCCTGGAACCGGCCGAGCCGGGGTTGTACCGGCTGAGGGCAGAGCCCGGCCGCGACCTCGCCAGCCTGCTGCCGCATGGCCTCCGGCCGGCGGTGCCTCTTGAAGCCGTTCGTTTTGTCCTCAGCGCCGAGATCAGCTCGATCTACAAACGGGGCGGCAGGGTCCGCAAGGTGCACAACCTGCTCTATGTGCCGGACCTGGACAGTGCCCGCCGGGTCAACGCCACCCTGGCCACCTTGGGGAATATCGCCTCC
>JAUWAH010000354.1 GCA_030602145.1 Desulfobulbus sp. | reverse complement strand
CGAGGCGCTCCGGGTCCGTACCACCGCCAAGAAGCACTGCAACGTCCTGCTCCATGTGCTTGGGTATTTCAAGAAGGTGCTGACCGCCGACGAAAAACAGGAGGTTTTGGAACTGATCGAGGCCTACCGCAATGGCGAGGTGCCGTTGATCGTGCCCATCACCCTGCTCAACCACTTTGTGCGGAGGTTCAACGAACCCTATTTGCGCGACCAGTACTACCTTCATCCCCACCCCCTGGATCTCCGCCTGCGCAGTCAATGTTAAACAGAAACAACAGAGAAAACAGTCCTCAGCCCGTGGCGAAAGGCCCGAACTAGAGACCGCTTGTTTTTTAGCTAAGAACGATTACTGTTGAACCAGATCGATCCGGGCTCCATCTTCCTTCGTCCATTGGGAGGCAAGCATGCATTCATGGTTCTGGCTGAAATTGTACCTGTTGACCATTCCGGTCTTTTTTGCCATCGATATGATCTGGCTGGGCTACGTGGCAAGGAGCTTCTACAAAGAACAGCTCCATGCCCTGCTCAGTCCCCAGGTTAACTGGACCGCCGCCCTCCTCTTCTATGCCTTCTACATCGGAGGCATCCTCTTTTTTGCAGTCCGACCCGGCCTGGAAGCAGGCTCCCTGGCCAGAACCTGCCTGTTGGGCGGCCTGTTCGGCTTCATCACCTATGCCACCTACGATCTCACCAACCTGGCCACCCTGCGCGACTGGCCGGTCCTGGTGACGGTGGTCGATATCGGTTGGGGCACGGTTCTCTGTACCCTGGTGAGCGGCGCGGCCTTTTTAATCGGAACCTGGCTGCTCAAGGGCTGAGCACGGGAGGGACGGGATGATGACGACCGTATTCGCCGGTGCTGCAATCCCCCTGGCGGCCGCCATGGGATGCATGTTCCTCATTGGGCTGCGGGCACGAGATAACAGCCTGGTGGACATCGCCTATGGTCCGGCCCTGGCCCTGGCCAGTTGGGGCGGCTGGTGGTTCGGCGGTACTCCCGACCATTTCCGTCCCCTGCTGTTGTTGACCCTGGTCACCCTCTGGGCGATCCGGCTTGGCCTCCACATCGGCCTGCGTCATCGGGGCCGGGGGGAGGATTTCCGCTACCAAGCCTTTCGTGAGGCCTGGGGTGAGACCATCGTCTGGCGCAGCTTTCTCCAGATCTACCTGCTTCAGGGAGCGGTGATCTATATCGTCGCCCTGCCGATCCTGCTCAACGTCGCCGACCCCGGGGGTGCGGCGCGCTGGACCGATCTCCTTGGTTTCCTCCTTTTTGTCGTCGGCTTCCTGTTCGAGGCCGTGGCCGACTGGCAGCTCACCCGGTTCAAGCGCAATCCAGCCCATCGCGGCCGGATCATCGAAGAGGGTCTGTGGCGCTACAGCCGGCATCCCAACTATTTCGGAGAGGCCCTGCTCTGGTGGGGACTCTTTTGCCTTGGCCTCGGTTCGCCGCTCGGCCTCTGGGGCGTGCTCAGCCCCCTGACCATCGGTTTTCTCCTGCTCAAGGTCTCCGGCATCCCCATGCTCGAGGCCAAATACGCGGGCAACCCGCAGTTCGAGGCCTATAAAGCCCGCACCAGCGCCTTCTTCCCCTGGTTCCCGAAACAACCACCGCCTTCAACCACCTCTTCCCCTCCCGAAACCCCATGAACGAATCGACCAGCCCAGCCCGTCCGCGGGTGGCGGTGATCGGCGGCGGTGTCGCCGGCATCGTCGCCGCCCACCTCCTCCAAACCACCCATGCAGTCACCCTGCTGGAACAGGGCGACTATCTCGGCGGCCACACCCACACCATCACCCTCCCCGACAACGGCCCCGATGCACAGCTCGGGGTGGATACCGGCTTCATCGTCTTCAACGAAGCCACCTATCCCCACTTCATAGGCTTTCTCGACGAGTTGCAGGTCGCCTCACGTCCCACCGAAATGTCCTTTGGCCTGGCCTGCATGCAGACCGGCCTGGTCTATGCCGGCAACGACCTCAACGGTCTCTTCACGCAGCGAACCAACCTGATCCGACCGGAGTTTTATCGATTTCTCCTTGAAATCGGCCGGTTCAGCCGTCAGGCAACCCGAGACCTCGATGGCCAAGGCGACCTGGGCACCCTGGAGGACTACATCCGGCAACACCGGTTCATGCCCTTCATGGTCGAACACTATCTCAACCCCATGGCCGCCGCCATCTGGTCGATGCCCGCCGGTGAGGCCGGGGCCTTCCCGGCCCGGCCCTTCCTCAGCTTCTTTCGCAATCACGGTCTGCTCTCCCTGCGCAACCGACCTCGCTGGCGCACGGTCAGCGGGGGCAGCCAGCGGTATGTGGACGCCTTTGTCCAACGGTTCGATGGCACCATCCGCCTGGGTGCGCGGGTGCTTGAAGTCCGTCGGGCTCCGGACGGGGTGTGGGTGACCACCACCGAGCATGGCGCGGAACAGTTCGATCAGGTGGTGATCGCCACCCATGCCGACCAGGCTTTGCGACTGCTCGCCGACCCGAGTCCGGAAGAGAGTCGGCTGCTTGGTGCCTGGCACTACACGGCCAACGAAACCGTGCTCCATACCGACCTGTCGGTGCTGCCAGCCCAGCGTCGGGCCTGGGCCTGCTGGAATTTCCGCCGCGAGGCCGGCGACGATCAGCCGGTCTTTGTCACCTACGCCATGAACATCCTCCAGGGGCTCACCACCGCCAATCAGTACCTGGTCACCCTCAACCGGCCGCACCCGTACCAGGAGGGGAGTATCATCACCCGTATGGTCTATCACCACCCGAGCTACACCAACCAATCCATGGCCACCCAACCTCATTTACCAACCTTAAACGGCCTCAACCGCACCTTCTTCTGCGGCAGCTACTTTGGTTACGGCTTCCATGAAGACGCGGTCCGCTCCAGCTATCAGGCCGTGGCCAGCCTTCGGGGGAACGGATGAGTTCTTTTCTGTACACGGGGATCCTGCGTCATGTCCGCAGCCATGCGGCCGACCACGCCTTCAGCTACTCCCTTCACCTCTACGCCCTGGACCTGGATGATCTCGACCGGCTCGATCGGGCCACCTTCTGGTTCGGCCACAACCGCATCCGGCCGCTGGCCCTCCATGACCGCGACTTCCTGGAATATGGGGATGCGCCTCTCACCGACAAGGTCCGGCGGGCGCTGGCTGAAAACGGTGTCGATGGTGACCCCGCCCGGATCGTCCTGGTCACCGGGCTGCGCCAATTCCATTACATCTTCAACCCGGTCAGCTTTTTCTTCTGCTCAGGCGACGACGGCAAACTGCTGGCGGTGCTGGCCCAGGTGAACAACACCTTCGGCGAGACTCACCTCTACGTGCTTAGGCCCGAGACCGACCCGCACGGGTATCATGCCGACAAGCGGTTTCACGTCTCACCCTTTTTCCCGCGCACCGGCCGCTACGCCTTCCGCCTCAGCCCACCGGGGGAGCAGACCCTGGACCTGGCGATCACCTACTTTCTTGACGAGGACCAACCGGCCCTGGAAGCCACCTTTACCGGCACGGCCCAACCCCTCACCCCCGGTCTGCTTGCCCGCACCGTCCTGCTCCATCCGCTGCGGGCCGGCATGACCATGCCGCGCATCCTCTGGCAGGCAGGCCGCCTTTATTTTGAAAAGCGAAGACCGGTCTTCACCAAACCCGACCCCTGCGCCCCCCTGACCCTGCGGCAGGTGCC
>JAUWAH010000397.1 GCA_030602145.1 Desulfobulbus sp. | reverse complement strand
CCATGCCTTTGCCGGCCTCCTGCCCTTGGTCCGGCCCCAGGGTCGCCACACCTGGATCGATCGGATTCGGGAACTGCAACACCGGTTTCCCCGTTTTCAAGCGGCTGATTTCGCGGCGGGCCGACCATTCCAGCTGATCCGACGGGTGGCCGAACTGGCCGGCCCGGACGCCCTGATCAGCACCGATGTCGGCAAGCACCAGATGTGGGTGGCCCAGGCCTATCCCTTGACCAGCCCCCGGCAACTGCTGACCTCGGGCGGCCTCGGCACCATGGGGTTCGGTCTGCCGGCGGCCATCGGCGCCTCGCTTGCCTTTCCCGACCGGTCCGTGGTCTGCTTCAGCGGCGACGGCAGCCTGCAGATGAACATCCAGGAACTGGCCACCGCCGTCGAGCAGCGGACCCCGGTCAAGATCGTGGTGCTCAACAACAGCAGCCTCGGCCTGGTCCGTCAGCAGCAGCGTCTCTTCTACAGCCATCACGGCTTTGCCTCCACCTATGGCATCGGGGTCGACTTTGCCGCTATTGCCCGCGGCTTCGGCATGGCTGCCTGCGATCTTGCCGGGGCGGCCGATCCCGACGCCCGGCTTCGGCAGGCCATGGCCGAGCCGGGACCCTGCCTGATCAACGTACCGATCGACATTGAGGAAGAAGTGACGCCCATGGTGCCACCGGGTGCCGCCAACACCATCATGATAGGAGACGACCATGTCCGCAACTGAAAGGATCCATCAATCGGCGCCAGCCGACCGTACCGCCATCCTCTGTCTGACCGTCAATAATCATCCCGGCGTCATGCTTAAAATCTGCGGCCTGTTCGCCCGCCGCGCCTTCAACTTGGCGGGCATCTTCTGCACCGCCATCGGCCGGGGCGAAACCAGCCGCATCTGGCTGGTCGTCGATGCGGCGGCAAACCTCGACCAGGTGGTCAAGCAGTTGACCAAACTGGAGGATGTGCTCGCAGTCGAGGAGCGTGCTGAGTCACGGGACCGGATCAGGGAAATGGAGGCCATGCTGGGCCGCGTCGGCTGACCGTCCCGGCGGGATCAATGGTTGACAAATCGGTCGAACCACGCTACAAATCACCGAAAGGAGCAGCAAGCAACCGGAACGTCTTTTCAGCAGGATACAGCAATGTTGGCACATATCGCGGCAGCGGCGGCGATGAACCCAGTTCATTGGCGACCGGTTGCCTTCTGACCCGCAGCATCACCGAAACGGCTCGCCATGGACTGAGAATCCGGTCCATGGCGTTTTTTTTTCGCCTGGACCGAGGGGTTCAGGGTTTTTTTTCTGAACGAGCCCACCATCCCCGTCCCTGGTTTCAAACCATGCACAGGAGACACGCATCATGAACGACCACGCCATCCGTTTTGCCGACCGCATGCAGCAGCTGCCGCCCTATCTGTTCGGCATGATCAATAAAATAAAGATGGAAAAACGGTGGGAGGGGATCGATGTCATCGATCTCGGCATGGGTAACCCCATGGACCCCACACCCAACCGGGTCACCGACAAGCTCTGCGAGGCGGCGATTGACCCGAAAACCCACCGCTACCCGGTGGCCGGCGGCATGAAGAACCTCAAGAGGGAAATCGCCCTGTATTACAGGCGCAAGTACGGTGTTGCCCTGGGCGGCGAGGACGACGTCATCTGCACCATCGGCTCCAAGGAGGGCATCTCCCATCTCTGTCTGGCCCTGCTCGGTCCCGGCGACACGGTGCTGGTGCCTTCACCCTTCTTCCCGATCCACGTCTATGCCGCGGTCATCGCTGGGGCCAGCGTCCTGCGTTTTCCCCTGGGATCGGAGGAGGAGTTTCTCCGTCAGGTCAGCGCCATGTGCCAGTCGCTTTACCCCCATCCCAAGCTGGTGATGCTCAACTATCCCCACAACCCCACCGGCACCCTGGCCTCCAGGGAGTTTTTCGTCGAGATGATCAAGCTGGCCAAGCGCTATCACTTCATGGTGATCAACGATTTTGCCTACGGCCAGATCGTCTACGACGGGTACACGGCGCCCTCGCTGCTGGAAATTCCGGGGGCCCTGGATGTGGGGGTCGAATTCGGTTCCTTTTCCAAGTCCTACAACATGGCCGGCTGGCGGCTCGGGTACTGCGTGGGCAACAGGGAGATGGTCGGCGGCCTGGCCAAGATCAAGGGCTATTACGATTACGGCATCTTCTCCGCCATCCAGGTGGCGGGCATCGTCGCCATGCGCGATTGCGACGATACCATCGTCGAGCAGGTGGCCATCTACCAGAAGCGGCGGGACGTGCTCTGCGAGGGGTTGGTCCGCATGGGGTGGGAGGTGGAAAAACCCAAGGCCGGCATGTTTGTCTGGGTGCGGATCCCCGAACCGTTTGCCCGGATGGGTTCAGTCCGGTTTTCGATCGAGATGATGAACCGGGCCAACGTGGCGGTCGCTCCCGGCGCCGGGTTCGGCGAGGAGGGCGACGGCTACTTGCGGCTTGCCCTGGTGGAGAACGAAAACCGCATCCGTCAGGCCCTCAAGCAGATGAAACGGGCCCTGGTAGAGATCGAGCAGGAGATCAATGCCGGCATCTTTGCGCCGGATGCAGCTGGGGAGCAGACCTGAGGGGACGGTGCGGGCCGATTGCGTGGAGATGTATGAACCGCTGATTCTGCCCCTGGTCACCCGGACACCGCCCCGCTGCGAACTGGTCGAATGACCGGCAGGGGAGGGCGGGTGGTTCCGGATGGTCATCAGGCGTGAGCGGCCGCCCCGTCGTTCACGCCATCTCCTTGAGGAGAACCCGCCAGCGGCGGATGTTCTCCTCGTTCAACTCCTGCTCCTGCTGTTCGTTCAGCACCCGTCCCAGGGGCCGCAGGTCGCCGGCATCCTCGATCCGGCCGAACGACATGTTGGCGCCGGTATGCATCCACACGTTCTTCAAGGGAAAGACACGAAAGGCCGACAGCAGTCCGATGGCCGCCTCCTGTCCGGTCAGGGCACGGTCGAGGACGACGTGTTCCTTGCCGGTGATCACATCCAGGGCAACAAAAGCGCCGGCCGGATGCACACCCCTGATCCAGAAGGCGGAAAAACGGGCCTGGACCATGCCCGAGAGCAGTTGGTGCTCGTCGCTGCCCGGCGGATACGGTTTGCGGTTGAAAAACTGCCGGACCAGGCTGAAGCCGCGCGGTCGGTGCATGTAGAGCAGGTAATCCTGAAAAATTTCCGCCTCC
>JAUWAH010000049.1 GCA_030602145.1 Desulfobulbus sp. | reverse complement strand
TTGGAGAATTGTTCGTTGTACTCGTTTTCTTTCTCGGCCAGATAGGCTTTGGGATCATCGGCGGATTTGGCACCTTTGGCATAAAGAACCTCAACCGCGCCCTTGGATCCCATAACCGCGATTTCACCGGTGGGCCAGGAGTAGTTGATATCGGTGCGCAGATGCTTGGACGACATGACGCAGTAGGCGCCGCCGTATGCTTTTCGAGTAATGACCGTCACTTTCGGTACGGTGGATTCGGCATAGGCAAACAGCATTTTCGCACCGTTGCGGATAACGCCACCGAACTCCTGATTGGTGCCGGGCAGGAAGCCGGGCACGTCGACAAAGGTAAGGATCGGGATGTTGAAGCAGTCGCAGAAACGAACGAAACGTGCACCCTTGATCGAAGAGTCGATGTCGAGAACACCGGCGTAATAGGACGGCTGGTTGGCAACAACACCGATCGCCTTACCACCGTAACGGGCAAAACCAACAACGATGTTCGGAGCAAAGTTCTTCTTGATCTCAAGGAAGATACCGTTGTCAGCCGTCTCGGTGATAACCTTCTTTATATCGTAGGCAGCATTGGGGTTGTCCGGGATGATGTCGTTGAGCAGTTCGGACCGACGGGTGATCGGATCGTCGCAGGGCGCATCCGGAGGATTCTCCAGATTGTTCTGCGGCAGATAGCTCATCAGATCCTTGATATACTGGATGGCATCATCCTCGTTCTCGGCAGCGTAGTCGGTGACGCCGGACTTGGTGGTGTGCATGACCGCACCGCCCAGGGTCTCGATGCTGACATCTTCATGGCAGACGGACTTAACAACCTTGGGTCCGGTCAGGAACATGTAGGACTGGATCTTGACCTGGATGATAAAGTCGGTCAGGGCAGGCGAATAGACCGCACCACCGGCGCAGGGGCCAAAAATACCGGAAATCTGAGGAACAACGCCCGAGGAGAGAACGTTGCGGGTAAAAATCTCGGTGTAGCCAGCCAGAGCTTCAATACCTTCCTGGATACGGGCGCCACCGGAGTCATTGAGGCCGATGACCGGTATACCGTTCTTCATGCCCAGATCCATAAGCTTGCAGATCTTTTCGGCCAAGGTGCCGGAAAGCGAACCGGCCAGAACAGAAAAATCCTGTGCATAAATATACACAGGACGACCAGCAAGTTTACCATACCCGGTAACGATACCGTCACCCAGGAATTTGGTTTTTTCCATGCCGAAATTGTAGCAGCGATGGAGCTTGAAGGCATCGTATTCCTCGAACGTCCCAGGATCGAGGAGGAGTTGGATGCGCTCGCGGGCAGTGTATTTCCCTTGAGAATGGATCTTGTCGATTTTATCCTGACCGCCGCCCAGCAAGGCTTTGGCCCTCTTTTGCTTTAACTGCTCTAATTTTTGCTTTGTGCTCATGCTGTCTCCTTGCTGCAGAATTCAATTGAAATTCCGTGCTTGAAAATGAAGACAACCACTGTTCCGACGCCTTCGTGTCGAAACAGTGACTGTTTTGGCCACATTAACCTTTGAATACTTGCTTGCAGAGTTCGCCCAACTTGCCAAGGTTGGCGCAATGATGAACGCCGCTGGCCTTCATGGCTTCGATCTTAGCTTCGGCGGTACCCTTACCTCCACTAACGATGGCACCGGCATGGCCCATGCGGCGGCCAGGAGGAGCCGTCAGACCGGCGATGAAACCGACGACCGGCTTCTTGGTATTGGCCTTGATCCATTCGCAGGCATCTTCTTCGGCGTTACCGCCGATCTCACCGATCATGACGATGGCCTTGGTGTCAGGGTCTGCGGCAAAGGCTTCGAGGCAATCGATGAAGTTAGTGCCGTTGATGGGGTCGCCGCCGATGCCGATGCAGGTGGTCTGACCGAAGCCGACTTGGGTCAACTGATGAACAGCCTCGTAGGTGAGTGTTCCAGAGCGGGAAACAACGCCCCAAGGACCACCGGGTTTGTGCATCGGTCCAGGCATAATGCCGATCTTGCACTCACCAGGGGTGATGATGCCGGGGCAGTTTCCACCGATGAGACGGGTGGGCTTGGTGTTCAGGTAATTTTTAACCCGCATCATATCGAGAACCGGAATACCTTCGGTGATGCAGACCACCAATTCGATACCCGCATCGGCAGCTTCCATGATGGCATCGGCGGCAAAAGGCGGGGGAACGAGGATCATGGAGGCGTTGCAACCGGTTTTCTCGCGAGCTTCCTTGACGGAGTTGAAGATCGGGACATCGTCCATTTTTTGACCGCCTTTGCCGGGGGTAACGCCAGCAACGACGTTGGTGCCGTAGGCGATACAGGAGCGGGTATGGAATTGTCCTTCCTGACCAGTGATGCCTTGTACAACTAATCGGGTATTTTTATTAACAAAAACGCTCATTGTTTTCCTCTATGGGTAGAAAGTTATATGCCTCTGAATTCTGAGTAATCACAGTTCTACGTCGTGATTGGCGTCCCCTCTTCCCGGCGGCAAGGTGTACTCTCGAACGCTTGGAGAGGTGCGGCCTTTCGCAACTCATTCTTTTCAGGATACGATCTTGGCAACTTTCTCGGCAGCATCGGCCAGATCTTTGGCATTGATCAGGTCAAGTCCGGACTCGGCGAGGATTTTCCGGCCTTCCTCGACGTTGGTTCCTTCCATCCGCACAACAACCGGCACGGAAAGTTTCAATTTGGTGGCCGCTTGCACAACACCCTTGGCTAGAATGTCACAGCGGAGGATGCCACCAAAGACGTTAATCAAAATACCCTTAACCGCCGGATCCTTCATGATCAGGCGAAAACCGTTCTCAATGGCCTCGGCGTTAGCGCCGCCGCCGACATCGAGGAAGTTGGCCGGAGAGGCGCCCGCCATCTTGACGATATCCATGGTAGCCATGGCCAGACCGGCACCGTTGACGATGTTGCCGACATTGCCTTCCAGGTTAATATAGTTCAGGCCGTACTGAGCGGCCTCGGCCTCGACAGGATCTTCTTCGTCGATATCCCGCATTTCCTTGACATCGGGATGGCGGAACATGGCATTGCCGTCGATGTCCATTTTGGCATCCAAAGCAAGGATATCGCCTTCTGCGGTGATGATCAGCGGATTGATCTCGACCATGGAGCAATCATAAGCAACGAACAACTCGTAGAGATTCTTGACAAGGGCGGACATCTTCTTTTGCAGATCTTTCTCGATCTCAAGGCCGAAACAGATCTTGCGGGCATGGAACGGCTGGAATCCGGTGATGGGGCTGACATTGACGGTGATGATCCGTTCGGGGGTCTTGGCCGCTACTTCCTCGATGTCCATACCGCCGTCTTGGCTACAGATAATAGCGACGGTTGCGGTTTCGCGATCGGGAATGATACACATGTACAGCTCTTTTTTGATGTTCAGTCCTTCTTCAACCAAAACCTTGCGAACTTTTTTCCCCTGAGCGCCGGTCTGCTTGGTAACGAGGGTCATGCCGATGATGGAATCGGAAACAGGTTTGACGTCTGCTTTCGTCTTCGCCAATTTCACACCACCGCCCTTGCCGCGACCACCAGCATGCACCTGAGCCTTGACAACAACCGGATAGCCGAATTCCTCGGCAATTTTCTCTACTTCCTCTGCAGTGAAAGCGAGTTTCCCTTTGGGGGTAGGTACATTAAATTTTCGGAAGAGTTCCTTGGCCTGATACTCATGAATTTTCATAGACGCATCCTTTTGCGGCGAACCCCGCTGACGCGGGATCCTCCAGAGAAATAAATGTTAAATCGAGTCCCTGTTTTCAATGTACAACGACGTGGTGTTGCCGTTTGGAAACCGCCTGTTCGCTCCGGTCGAGCATCAAGCGTGGAGAAATCCGCACGCCAGTCCTGTTGTTGGATACCGTCATGCGCCCTAGAGCCCCGGACCGCCTGCGCGCCTCCCTTGCGAAGAGGAGCCTCCTTTCATCACACCACAAAACTTTTTTAATAAGTTGTTAAATAAACAGCATAGCTCCTGTGCAATGTTCTATGAGGAAAACAAAGAGCGATGTTATCCATCATGGCAAAGAGGCGGGAGCGCAGAGAAAAACGGGGGCTATTCGTAAGGGCCTCTGCTTCCTGCGTCAACGCACCAACACCATATCCGGGAAACCGCTCTACACTCTGCCCCTGAAAATTCAGGCAGGGTGTTCTTTCAAGTGGCGATCGAAAGAGACGGGAAGGGAAGGGGGAATGAAATTCCGACAGGTCAGGTCGGGCAAGATTCTTTGGGGCAATTTCGTACCTACGGCTCAAACATCTAGCTCAGATACGCTCTAGAGACCCTGGAGAAAAGCCCTAAAACCATTCCGATAACAACATTCTTTACAGCCACTTCCGAAAAAACCACTCAAAACTCAGGACTTATAACAAGACAGTTTGGCAAGAGTCAAGCGTTATTTATAAAAGCCGACAGGACCTTCACAGGGGTCTTGGCAACATCCCGGCTTCGGTTGAAAAACCCGTCCGGCCGACGGACCGAAACTCGAAAAATGAAGGGGAAAGAAGGAGAAAACCGCCTGTTATACCAGGGTAAACAGCGCGGTCGAACACCTCGTCAAAACTTCGCAATGACCCGGTCGGCTGAGAGGCATGAGGGAGCAGCGTCGCGGCGGCAGGCGTGGATCTATTTGCTCACCTTCTTCTTTTCCTTTTTCCGCTGCGAGATATGATCGATGGCGATCTCGAGGTGATCGATCATGATGCCGGTGTACTTCTGGATGTTGTTGAGGATATAGGCCCGCAGCTCATGCAGTTCGCCCGTCAGCGTCTTCCCGAACGGCACATCGATAAACAGGTCGATGCCATATCCGGACCGGCCCATCTTGACCTTGATTTTCCGGACCAGGATCTCCCCGTCGTATTCGTCGATGCAGTGGAGAATCATCTGGGTCAGCGCCGCTTCGGAGATGGTGACCGTCCCACCGGTGCCGCCGTCATGATAACTGGGCTGAACCACCGATTTCTCGAAGAACCGCGACCGGGTCGTTCCGTCCTTCTCCTTGCCCCCCCTGAAAAAAATGCGAACCGAATCGGAAAGAATCTGAGCGTAGTCCCTTTTCACCTCGATGGTGGGAACCGGAATGACGTGCTTGCCCTCCTCGATGCGTGACTTGATGGCGTTTTCAATATCCTTCTGGCTGGCAATCTCCTCGATCTTGATAATCTGGCTTATGGGAGGCAACTCCAGCACTTCCGCCAGTTTCGTGACCATCTTTTCCGATGTCCCCAGGAGGAGAATCTTCTTGATCTTTTTCTCCTGGATCATTCGGACCACGCTTTGCCGATGGTCGTCATCGGTGAACAGGGCGGTCTTGATGGCACTGATATAGTTCTTCTCCTGCTTGGCCGATTTACCGGCAAGGATGGTGGTATCGTGGATCAGCAGGCCGTCGTCGACGATGTAGGGGACACCGATCTTCTCGGCCAGCAACTTGGCACGAAAACTCTTGCCGGTGCCGCTCTTGCCGACCAGTGCATAGACGTGCATACCCTGCAACCGGCCTTTGATCCGGCTGTAAAACTGGTAGATCTCCTTGCCCGTCAGGTGGATCCACTGATGATCCTTACTGGTTTTTTCCGTGGACGTTGCCATGCAGCGTAATAAAAATCTCCTCGATCCGAATGAGAATAACCCGGAATACTTTAGGCAAACAGAGGGGAAAAGACAACGAAAACAGCACAGGCCCCTGGTCGGGCCAGGCTGCAACAGCTCGTTGGCCTATTCCATCCACCAGGTGGCACGCCATTGTTCAGCACTGTAGTAGAGGGGCAGTTTCTCGGGAAACCTGAGTTTGGCGACGTAGGCCAGACGATGATTGGCCAGATACCAGTTGGGAATCACATAGTATCCATGCCACAGCACCCTGTCCAATGCCCGGCAGGCCGTGGTCAGCGCTTCCTGGGTCTCGGCGTAGATGATGGCATCGACCAGTTTGTCCACCACCGGGCTCTTGATCCCGGCCAGGTTGCGCGATCCATTGCGATCGGCGGCGACGGTGGTCCAATAATCGCGCTGCTCGTTGCCCGGCGACTGGGACTGACCGAAGGTGGTGACCACCATGTCGAAGTCGAAGTTCTTGACCCGGTCGGCGTAGAGGGCCGGGTCAATGGTCCGGTAGGTGACCGCGATCCCAAGTCTTTTCAGGTTTGCCGCATAGGGGGCGATCACCCGTTCGAAGGCGGTATCGGCAAGAAGGATCTCAAACCGGAACCGTTCGCCCCGGCCATTGACGAGCACCCCTTTATCGACCGTCCAGCCCGCCTGCTCCAGCAGCACCTTGGCCTCCTGCATGTTGGCGCGCAGGCTCGCCGGCGGCTCGGTGGAGGGCGGCACCAGCGTCTGAGTGAAGACTTCCGCCGGCAACTGGTCGCGGAAAGGCTCCAGCAGGCGCAGTTCATCGGCTCCGGGCAGGCCGGTGGCCGCATAGCCGGAGTTGGAGAAATAGGAGTTGCTGCGGGTATATTGGGAGAAAAACAGGGTGGTGTTGGTCCACTCGAAATCAAAGGCCAGCCCGAGGGCGCGGCGCACCAGCCGGTCGCTGAACAACGGTTTCCTGGTATTGAAGACAAAGCCCTGCATGCCGGCATTGTTTTTGTGGGGGAAGGTCCCTTTGACCAGTTCACCGGTGTCGAAGCGGCGACCCGTCAGGTCGCGGTTCCACTGCTTGGCGATATTGACCTGCAGAAAATCGAATTCGCCGGCCTTGAAGGCTTCGAGGCTGACCACCGGATCCTTGAAATACTTGATCACGATGGTGTCGAAATTAAACATCCCCCTGCGCACGCCCAGATCCTTGCCCCAGTAATCCGGATTCTTCTTGTAGGTGATCGATTTGCCGGGCTGCACCTCGGCAACCCGGTAGGGGCCGCTGCCCACGGGGACGGTCATCGCCCCCTTGCCGTCGGTGGGATTGAACGGGTTGGCAGTGTAAAAGGTTTTACTCAACACCGGCAGTTGACCGGCGATCAAATGCAACTCACGATTGGGGCGGATAAATTGAAATCGGACCGTGTGGGAATCGAGGATCTCGGCCTTGTCGATGTCGTGAAAATACATCTGGTAAAACGGGTGCGCCTGGTCGCTTTTAAGGGTATCGAGGGAGAATGTGACATCCTCGGCGGTGATCGGCGTGTTGTCGGAAAACCGGGCCTTGGGGTTGAGGCGGAAGGTGACCGATTGCCTGTCCTTGGCCAGTTCGATCTCAGAGGCCACCAAACCGTACTCGGCGAAGGGCTCGTCCAGGCTGGCCACCGCCAGTGTCTCGAAGACATAAGCCGTCAGTCCATCGGGGGCTGATCCCTTGAGGGTGAAGGGGTTCATCTTTTCGAAGCTGCCAAGATCGTGGAGCACCAGGGTGCCGCCGGACTTGGCCTGCGGCGAGGTGTACTCGAACCGTTCGAATCCCCTGGGATATTTCAGATTGCCGTCGATACTGACCCCGTGGGCTGCCAGGACAACTCCGGGCAGGCCGACCAGAAGCAGACACAGCAGGAAAGCGGAACACAGCAGACGACTGGAGATCATGGCAGCACCTATGGGTTGGCAGGGGTGGGACGGTCGGCCGCCGGGCCGGCTGAAACGGAGGCAGTATAAGCAATTGCACCGATTCTGTACAGTTGTTCCGCCCTACCCGCCCTCCCTGGCCGGCCCCGAAAAAAATTGACGAACCCGGCCGCCGGGTGTATTGAATCCTTTCCATAAATCATGCGGAAATACCGCCTTTCGGGCAGTTGCCTTTCCTTCTTTTTCCCCACGCCGAGGTTGCTCAATGGGACAGACCATCACTGAAAAAATTTTCGCCGCTCACCTGCGGGACACCCCCACGCCGGGCAACATGGTGCTCGACATCGACGTCATCATGTGCCATGAAATCACCACCCCGATCGCCATCATGGATCTCATCGAAAAAGGCATGGACCGGGTCTGCGATCCCTCGCGGATCAAGGCAGTCATCGACCATGTCACCCCGCCCAAGGATTCCAAGACCGCCATGCAGGCCAAGATCATGCGCGACTGGGCCCGGCGGCACCAGATCAAGGATTTCTTCGACATCGGCCGCAACGGCGTCTGCCATGCGCTGTTTCCAGAAAAGGGATTCATCCGGCCGGGCAACACGGTCATCATGGGTGACTCCCACACCTGCACCCATGGGGCCTTCGGCGCCTTTGCCGCCGGCGTCGGCACCACCGACCTGGAAGTGGGCATCCTCAAGGGAGTCTGCGCCTTCCGGGCCCCGAAATCGCTCAAGGTCGAGGTGGCCGGCACCCTGGCCAAGGGCGTGGTTGCCAAGGACATCATCCTCAATGTGATCAAACAGCTGACGGTCAACGGCGGCACCGACATGGTCATCGAGTTCTGCGGCCCGGTGATCGATGCCATGAACATGGCTTCGCGCATGACCCTGTGCAACATGGCGGTGGAGGCCGGAGCCACCTCCGGTGTCTGCCAGCCCGATCTGGTCACGGCCCAATACCTCTGGCCATTCATTAAAGATGGGTACGCAAGCGTGGAGGCGGCGGCGGAAGATTTTGCCAAGTGGCGCTCCGATGCCGATGCCCATTACGAGCGAACGCTGACCATTGACGTCACCAACCTGGCACCGCAGGTCACCTACGGCTACAAGCCCGACTGTGTCAAGGATGTCACCGAGATGGAGGGCGCCAGGGTCGATCAGGTGAATATCGGCTCCTGCACCAACGGCCGCATCGAGGATATCCGCGAGGCCGCCGCCATCATCCGTGGCAAGACCATCGCCGACAGCGTGCGCGGCATCCTGGTGCCGGCCACCCCGGCCATCTACTCACAGGCCCTGGAGGAAGGACTGATCAAGATCTTCATGGACAGCGGCTTCTGCGTCATGAACCCCACCTGCGGCGCCTGTTTGGGCATGAGCAGCGGCGTATTGGCCGACGGCGAGGTCTGCGCCTCGACCACCAACCGCAATTTCAACGGCCGCATGGGCAAGGGCGGCATGGTCCATCTGATGAGCCCGGCCAGTGCCGCCGCCGCCGCCATCACCGGCACCATCACCGACCCGCGCCGGTTTTTGAACTGAAAGAGCACCGATCGATAATATGACGGCCACGCCTTTCCTGTCATTTCGACGAGCACAGCGAGGAGAAATCTCCTGACCACTCGGGAGATTTCTCACTGCGTTCGAAATGACAGATAAAAAAATGACAAGTCACGCATTCTCTGACCTGAACCCAAGGAAGGAACCCCTATGAAACAGTTTGGCGGCCCCGCGGCCTTCATCGATAGAAACGACATCAACACCGACGAGATCATCCCGGCCAAATATCTGACCGAAATCACCAAGAAAGCCCTGGCTCCGCATCTGCTTGAAGACCTCCGTCTGGAGGGCCAGGATTTCGACCCCCACTCCCAGGTCATGCAGGAGGCCCGGGTGCTGATCACCCGCTCCAACTTCGGCTGCGGCTCCTCCCGCGAACATGCGGTCTGGGCCCTGGAGGTCAACGACATCAACGTGGTCATCGGCGAGAGCTTCGCCCGCATCTTCCGGCAGAACATGTTCAATTGCGGCATCCTGGCGGTGGAGTTGAGCAAGGCCGATCTGGACAAACTTTTTGGACTCAAGGGGAAGGTGACCGTGGCCGTGGACCTGGACGGCGAACAACTGACCGCAACCAGCAGCACCGGCGAAACCGCGACCTGCACCTTCACCCTCAACCCCTTTGACAAGAAACTGATCGGGGCTGGGGGATGGCTGGCGTTCGCGGATGCGAATTATTGAGGTTTTTTGATGACGGTGGGCACAACTGCGTGCCCACCGTCAAACGGTATAAATCACCCGATGATTCCAATCGAAATCGAAAACCACCTTCGCAACGACCCCTTTGCCAATTGGCTGGGAGCCACCGTTGAAGCCATCGAACCGGGGTACTGCCGGGTGTCGCTGACGGTCAGTGAAGCGATGCTCAACTTCCACGGCATGACCCACGGCGGCCTGGTGTTCGCTCTGGGCGATATCGCCTTTGCCGCGGCCAGCAACTCCCATGGCCAGACTGCCCTGGCTCTCAATGTGGCCATCAGCTTCCTCCGCCCGAC
>JAUWAH010000111.1 GCA_030602145.1 Desulfobulbus sp. | reverse complement strand
CCGACCCCTATATCCAGGTGGCCCTCTTCCTCCTCAAGGAAGAGCGAAGCACCACCGGCACGGTTGGCACGGCACGCTGAACTTTTATCTTGAAACAAATCGGTAATCATGCTAGAGCATCCTGTGCATGAATCGTCATTCATTTTTCATGAATGAAAGCTAGTTGATATACTGACACAATTACAGAAACCACCCCCGGATCTGCGTGAAGGATGGCGACCGGAGGCCGGATGTTGCACGGATGGAACTGACAAAAGCATTGGCGAGCAAAAAACAGGAGATCCTTTCCCTGTGGATCGAAAGGACCCTCGACAGTTACGCATCTCCCGGATTTTTCAAGAGTGCCAGGGATCCGTTCGCCAATCCGGTCGGCAGCAACATTGCCGCCGGGTTGACTGCCCTCTTCGACCTGCTGGTAACAAAGTCGGAACTTGAGGCGTTCACCGGGCCGGTTGACCAGGTGGTACGTATCCGGGCCGTGCAGGACTTTACCCCGGCTCAGGCCGTGGCGCCGTTTCTCGAGTTGAAGTGGGTGATCAGGCAGGTGCTTGCCGGTGACAAGGGGACCAAGCCCCTGCTGCAAGCACTCGATACCCTGGACTGTGAAATCGACCGGGTCGCCCTGACCGCCTTCAATGTGTACAGCGACTGCCGGGAGCAGCTGTACCGCAACCGCATTCGCGAACTGAAAAGCGGCAGCGCCGCTCTGACCGATGGTGGCTGCCCATCCGCGCTCCTGCGGCGGCCATCGGCGGAGGGCGATGAACAGATCAATCAATGAACGCGTGGACCAGCCGGAGGACTTCGGGGCAGGAACCCGAGGCAACCCTCCGGTTTTTATCTGAACTTTCAGGAAGTTATCGTTCAAATTGAATGCGAAGGAGTGATCGATGAAGTACGCCTTCCCTTTGGCGGCAGTAATTGCCCTGGTGCTGTTTGCGCTGCTGGCGGTGCAGATACCGGGTATGCAATACCTCTTTGGTGTTGTCATTCCCTACCTCGCTATGGCGCTCTTCTTAGGCGGTTTTTGTTACCGGGTGATCCACTGGGGCAAATCGCCGGTCCCGTTCCGGATTCCCACCACCTGCGGCCAGGGCTATACGCTGCCCTGGATCAAGTACGACAAGCTCGAGGCGCCGGTCAACACCGCCCAGGTGGTGGCCAGAATGTTCCTCGAAATCGTCCTCTTCCGTTCCCTCTGGCGCAACACCAAGGCCACGGTTTACTCCGGACCAAAGCTCACCTACGAGTCGAGCAAATGGCTGTGGCTGTTCGGCATCATGTTCCACTACAGCTTTCTGGTGATCGTCATCCGCCATATGCGCCTGTTCCTTGAACCGGTGCCGTGGCTGGTTTCGTTCGTGGAAATCGGCGACTCGCTCCTCCAGATCGGAGCGCCGCTGATGTACATAACCGACGTGACCATCGTCCTCGCCCTGCTGTTCCTGCTCGTCCGGCGCTTGACCAACCCCCAGGTGCGTTACATCTCCCTGATCAACGACTACTTCCCCCTGTTTTTGATCCTAGGGATCGTGATCACCGGCATCCTGATGCGCTTTTTCCTCCGCACCGACGTGGACATCAACGCCATCAAGCAACTGGCCATCGGCCTGGTGACCTTTTCTCCGACCATCGTCACCGAAATCTCCTCCCTGTTCTACGCTCATCTCTTCCTGGTGTGCACACTGCTTGCCTACTTTCCTTTCAGCAAGCTCATGCATATGGGCGGCGTCTTCCTCAGCCCGACCCGCAATCTGGCCAACAATTCGAGAATGGTTCGCCACATCAACCCCTGGAACCCCGAAATCAAGCCGCACTCCTATGCGGCCTATGAGGACGAATTCCGTGAAGACATGGTTGAGCAGGGTATCCCCGTCGAGAAAGAGTTGCCGAAGCAAGGCGAATGATTAACGCTGGATAATTCTAGAGTATAAGGACAGAGCAATGGCAGTAGTAAAGGTAGATAAGCTGGCACGGAGCGTTGCCGAGGGACCTTCGCTGATGACGGGCTCCATCCCGACCAAGGACTGGATGGATGTGCCTGCCGTCTTCAAACCCGGAAACTATGCCTACCCGGCCAAGTCTGAGGTAATCAGGTACCTGGACAGCCAAAAGGGCGTCAGTTTCCCCAATGCCCGCGAATGGAACCCCGAGGACGACGACTGGAAACTTCCCGAAAACTGGAAGGAAATCATCCTTCAAGGGATCGCCGACCGGCTCGACCGGTTCCGTTCCCTGAAGATCTTCATGGATTGCTGCGTCCGCTGCGGCGCCTGCGCCGACAAGTGCCATTTCTTCCTGGGCACCGGCGACCCCAAGAACATGCCCGTCCTGCGGGCGGAATTGCTGCGTTCCGTCTACCGCCAGGAGTTCACCCGGGCCGGCAAAATCCTCGGCCGGATGGTGGGCGGCCGCGAAATGACCGCCGGCGTGCTCAAGGAATGGTTCATGTACGCCTATCAGTGCACCGAATGTAGGCGCTGCTCGGTCTTCTGTCCCTACGGCATCGACACCGCCGAAATCACCATGATGCTGCGCGAGTTGCTGCACCTGGTGGGGGTCGGCATCAACTGGGCCATGGAGCCGGTGGCCAACTCCAACCGCACCGGCAACCACATGGGCTTGACACCCCAAGCTTTCAAGGGCAACGTCGAGTTCCTCTGCGACGACATCGAAAACCTGACCGGCGTCCGGGTCAATCCGACCTTCAACCGCAAGGGTGCCGAGGTGCTGTTCATCACTCCCTCGGCGGATGTCTTCGCCGAACCGGGCATCTTCACCTGCATGGGCTACCTGCTGCTGTTCGAAGCCATCGGCCTCGACTACACCTGGTCGACCTACGCCTCCGAAGGCGGCAACTTCGGACTCTTTACCTCCAACGAGATGATGAAGAAGCTCAACGGCAAGATGTATGCCGAGGCCAAACGTTTGGGCGTGCGGTGGATCCTTGGCGGCGAGTGCGGCCACATGTGGCGCGTCCTGCACCAGTACATGGACACCATGAACGGACCGGCCGACTTCCTTGAGATGCCGCGCTCCCCGATCACCGGCACGGTGTTCGATAATGCCGCCACCACCAAGATGGTGCACATCTCCGAGTTCACCGCTGACCTGATCCGCAACAACAAGATCACCCTCGACAAGAGCCGCAATGCCCATGTCATGGCCACCTTCCACGACTCATGCAACACCTCTCGGGCCATGGGGTTACTCGAAGAACCGCGCTATATTCTCGATCACGTTGTCGACAAGTGGTACGACATGCCCGAGAATACCATCCGCGAACAGACCTTCTGCTGCGGTTCCGGCACGGCGCTGAACACCGACGAGATCATGGAACTCCGCATGCGCTCAGGTTTTCCGCGGGCCAACGCCGTCAAGTATGTCCACGATAAGCACGGCGTCAACACGCTGGGCTGCGTATGTGCGATCGACAGGGCAACCCTGACAACCCTCATGAACTACTGGGTGCCCGAAGTACAGGTGGCCGGTCTGAGTGAGCTTGTCGGCAACGCGTTGGTGATCGAAGGTGAACAACGACAAGACCTGACCGAAGGGCTCAGGACCTTGGTTTAACAGACCGCCAGGAAGGGAGGAAGAACGATGTATGACAGCGGTAAAATAATTCCGGGACTGATTGTCTTCGTCCTGTTTATTACCATACCCATTTGGTACAACCGTGGCTCCGCAGGGGCGCCGCCGAAAATCGAATTACCCAAGGATGCCAAGACCTGCGTGTTGCCTGCCGCTGAAATCCGCGCCAAGCACATGCAGTTGCTGAATGTCTGGCGGGACGAGGTCCTGCGCGACGGCCAGCGGGCCAACATCGAAATCGAGGGCAAACAGTATCCGAAAAGCCTGATGCTGACCTGCATGAAGTGCCACACGAGCAAAAAGCAGTTCTGTGACCCCTGCCACACCTATGCGGCGGTCAAACCCTACTGCTGGGAATGCCATTTGGCTCCTGTTGAGTAAACGGCGAAGGAGGAGAGAGACGCCATGGATATAAAGAGAAGAAATTTCCTCAAGGTAGCCGGTATCTCCACGCTGGCGGGTCTTGGCGGAACCGCAGTCGTAGACCGTCTGGTTGCAGGCGCCGGCGTGGCTGAGGCCGCAGCGGGTGGTGGTCATGGAGCACAGCAGGCCAGTGCCGGTGCTGTTCGATACGGCATGGTCATTGACGTCAAAAAGTTTTATGATGATCCCGGCTTGGGCGACAAGGCGATCAAGGCCTGTCACCAGTTCCATAATGTGCCGCAGTTCCCCGACAAGAGGGATGAGATCAAGTGGATCTGGATGACCCACTTTGAAAACGCCTTCCCGGAGGCACCCAATCACTATCAGGACGAAGCCAACCAGAAGAAGCAACTGCCCATCCTGTGCAACCACTGCGACAACCCGCCCTGCGTGCGTGCCTGCCCCACCAAGGCGACCTTCCGCTACGAGGACGGCATCATCGGCATGGATTATCACCGCTGCATAGGCTGCCGGTTCTGCATGGCCGCCTGCCCGTACGGCAGCCGCAGTTTCAACTGGCGCGAGCCCCGGCCGTTCATTGTCGATATCAACCAGGACTACCCGGCCCGAACCCGCGGCGTTGTCGAAAAATGCAATTTCTGCGTCGAACTGGTGCAGATTGGCAAACTACCGGCCTGCGTCGAAGCGGTTGCCGACAGCAAGGCGCTGGTCTTTGGCAACCTGAATGATCCCAATTCCGAGATCCGTCAGATTCTGAAAGAAAAGTATACACGTCTGCGGAATCCTTCCCTCGGAACCTTACCTTCTGTCTTTTACATCGTGTGAGGCCACCATGTTTGAAAAAGCACTAAAAGGAAACAATTACTACTGGATGTGGCTGGCCTTCCTCGGCTTTTTTATCGCGGTGGCTGCGGTCTGCTACCTCCGTCAGTATTTCTTCGGCCTTGGCCTCACCGGTATGACCCGCGACGTCTCCTGGGGTATCTACATCTCCCAGTTCACCTTCCTGGTCGGCGTGGCCGCCGGAGGCGTGATGCTGGTGCTTCCCTATTACATTCATAATTTCAAGGCATTCGGCAGGATCACCATCCTGGGTGAATTTCTCGCCATTGCAGCATTGCTGATGTGCATGATGTTCATCATGGCCGACCTTGGCCAACCGTTGCGTGGACTGAATGTCCTGCTCTACCCCTCCCCCCAATCCATGTTGTTCTGGGATATGTGCGTGCTCTGGGGTTACCTGCTGCTGAACGTCCTGTGCGGCTGGGTCATCCTGACCGCCGAACGCAAGCAGGTGGCTCCCCCGAAGTGGATCTACTTCTTTGTCTACCTGTCTATTCCTTTTGCTTTCTCGATCCATACCGTCACCGCCATGCTGTACTGCGGTCTGCCCGGCCGTCACTTCTGGCTGACCGCCATCGTCGCGCCCCGCTTCCTGGCCTCGGCCTTTGCCGCCGGTCCGGCCCTGATTGTGGTCATTGCCCTGATCCTCAAGCGGGTGGCCCACTTCGACGCCGGCAAACAGGCCATCGACAAGATGGTGACCATCATCAGCTATGCGGCCATCGCCAATATGTTCTTTGTCGGCCTGGAGTTCTTTGTCGGCTTCTACTCGGATATCCCCGGCCACAAGCACACCCTGGAATACCTGTTCTTCGGCCTTGAACATCACGGCCATGTTTACAACAACCTGGTGCCTTACATGTGGGGCTTTGTGGTGCTTTTCTTCGTCGGCATCGCGCTCATCAATTATCCTCGCACCCGCCGGGACAACGATCTCTGGTTGGGCATCGGCTGTGCCTCGATCTTTCTTGCCTTCTGGCTGGACAAGGGCATCGGCTTTGTCCTTGGCGGCTTTGTCCCCACCCCGACCCATGAGATTGTCGAGTACTATCCGACCATCAACGAGATTTTCATCACCATCGGCGTGTGGGCGACCGGGTTCTTCATCCTGACGATCCTCTACAAGATCGCCATCGGCGTGGAACACGAAGTCGAAGCCTGACCTTCCTTCATGCAGGCACCAAAACCCCCGAATCTTTCGGGGGTTTTTTTTTGCCCGCCGGTCAAAGCCCCGCCGAGCGCAGGTAGAGTTGCCAGAGATCGGCGATCCGGTCTTGGAGAAACAGGTATGCCAGAGCGGCCAAGGCCAGGAAGGGACCGAAGGGAAGGCGGGTTTGGCCGCCTTTTTTCTGCTTGATCATGGCTGCCACCCCGACAATGCTGCCGGTGACGGAACTGGCGAAGACCACGAACAGCAAACTCTGCCAGCCAAGAAAGGCGCCAATCATGGCCAGCAACTTGATGTCGCCGCCGCCCATGCCTTCCCGGCGGGTGAGTGCGTAATAGCCATAGGCCACTGCATAGAGCAGGCCGCCGCCCAGCAGGATGCCCAGACCCGACTGCTGCCAGGTGACCGTTGAGATCGCAAACGATCCGGCGAACCCGAGGACAATACCCGGCAGGCTGATGCGATCGGGAATTATTTGATGATGGATGTCGATAAATATGATAACCAGCAGGGCAGCGCAAAAAACGAAGTAGTACGGCATCTCGAAACCAATTCCGAACCGGTGGAAGACCAGGGCCGATAAACAGGCCATGGCCAACTCGACCACAGGATACTGCCAGGAAATGGCTGCCTTGCAGGTCCTGCACCGGCCCCGCAGGGCCAGGAAGCTGAAAATGGGGATATTTTCGTACCAGACGAGCGGTCGCTTGCAGTGCGGACAGTGCGAGGCTGGAAAGACGATCGAACCATTTTCCTTCGGCAAACGGAGAATAACCACATTGAGAAACGATCCGACCAGAGCCCCAAAGACCGCGGCCATGCTGAGTTGCGCCAAATCCATGCTTGATAACCCTTTGTTGATTGAAGAAAAGAGCCTTTGCTCCCTGTGACCTGTTGTATCGCTTTCCATGTCCGAGTTCCAGGAAAAATCCATTATCAGATCCACCGAGCAGTTCGGCTCCGGTTTCCACCGCCTGACTCTGCACGCCCCGAGGATTGCCGCCGTTGCCCTGCCGGGTCAGTTTGTCATGGCAACCTGCAACGCCACCCTTGATCCGCTGCTGCGCCGGCCCTTTTCCATCCACCGGTGCCCGACGCCGGAACTGATTCAACTCCTTATCAGGGTGGTCGGCCGGGGGACCGGTTTGCTGGCTGAATACAGGCCCGACCGAGAGGTCGAGCTGATCGGACCGCTGGGCCGGGGCTTCAGCCTGAGGCCAAAGGGTTCGATCTGCCTGGTAGGCGGCGGCATCGGCATCGCCCCCCTGCTCTTTCTGGCCGATCGGCTCAAAACCGAGAACCCGGCGGCCATCGAGGATTGCCACGTGCTGCTCGGAGCCCGATCCGGGCCAGAAC
>JAUWAH010000445.1 GCA_030602145.1 Desulfobulbus sp. | reverse complement strand
GCCGCACGGTTGGCGGCCCTGCGCGAACCGGTTTCCGGAGAATGAGGGTGTCGACGCGGCCCCGGCTCAGTTGCGAATGGTTGCACAGTTGCTCCGGCTGTGAGATCGGCCTGCTCAACTGCGGCGAGCGGCTGCTTGAGTTGATCGACCGGGTGGATATCGTCCACTTTCCCCTCCTCATGGACCACAAGTATGGGGATGGGAAATCGGTCGATCTGCCCGAGGCCGACATCGGTCTGGTGTCGGGCGGGGTGGCCGAACGCGAACATCTGTCGGTCCTGCGGGCCATGCGCGCCCGATGCCGGATTCTGATCGCCTTGGGCACCTGTGCCACCCACGGCGGCATCCCGGCCATGCGCAATCAGTGGCCGATCGCTCAAGCCCTGGAGACAGTCGCCTCCGGCGCCGAAGGGGAAAGAACGACGGCTGCGGCGGCTTGTTTGGATCGGGTCTACAGCATAGATGAACAAGTGCCCGTGGATCTCTGCCTGCCGGGTTGTCCGCCGTTGGCGGCGACCATGGTCGAGACCATCGAAAGGGTGCTCGACGGCGCGGAGCCGATCAGGGCGGACAAGAGCGTTTGTGAGACCTGCCCCACGGTGCGGGAGGGATCGGGGCGCAAGGCGGCCGACCGTTTCCTCGCCAATGCCGCATACGATGCCCAAAAACCCCTCGACACCATGCGCTGTTTGCTGGAACAGGGGCTTCTCTGCCTGGGCCCGGTCACCGCCGGCGGCTGCGGCGGCAGGGAAGCACCGCTCTGCCTGCGGGCCCGTGTTCCCTGCCGCGGCTGTTACGGCCCGGTGCGGCCGGCCAGCAATCCGCTGCTCGACATGCTCACCGTGCTGGCCAGCAAGGGCATCGATCACCGCACCGTTGTCGACCGTCGGTCGCTGCTGCGTTTCAGCGGCGCCCATGGCCTGCTCAAACCAACCGTTTCCAGGCGCTGATCCGATGGCGCCTGTTTGCCTCTTTTCAGAATGACCGAACCAGATCCCATGACCCGTGTCGTCAGCATTCATCCGGTGACCCGTATCGAAGGGCACGCCCGCATCGACATCCATCTGGACGAATCCGGACGGGTGCAGGATGCCCGCCTGGGCATCGCCTCCCTACGCGGCTTCGAACAGTTTGTCGTCGGCCGCCCCGCCGAGGAACTGCCACGCATCGTCAGCCGGATCTGCGGTATCTGCCCCTGGATGCACCATCTGGCCTCGGTCAAGGCCGTCGATCGCTGCTTCGGTGCCACGGTGCCGGCCGGCGGTGAGCTGCTTCGTGAACTCTGCCTGCTACTGGCCCATATCCACGATAAAATTCTCCATTTTTTCTTTCTTGCCGCCCCGGATTTCATTCTCGGCCCGGACAGCGACTATTCGGTGCGCAACATCATGGGGCTGGTGCAGCGGGAACCGGAGTTGGCCGCCAGGGTGGTGTGCATGCGCCAATTGGGGCAAACCATGCTGGCGCGCTTCGCGGGCAAGTCGGTGCATCCGGTGGCCGGGGTGGCGGGCGGTTTCGCCAAGCCGATGATCGAGACGGAACGACGGGAATTGCTGACCGATGCCCAAACCCTGCTTGATTTTGCCTCCTTTGCCCTGGAGGATGCCAAGGACCGCATCTTTGGTCCCTATCGGGAAGAACTGCGGACCCTGGGCGCGGTCAGCACCGGCTTCCTCGGCACGATTGACGGCCAGGGCGCTCTCCGTCTCTATGGCGGCCGTCTGCGGCTGATGCGGGCCGACGGCACGTGGAGCGAATTTGATGCCGACGAGTACGAGCATCATTTGGCTGAACGGATCGAGCCGTGGTCGACGGCCAAGATGGTCTATGCCCGCAGCTGGGGAGAGGGGTTTTCCCTCGACCCAGAGGCGCCGCGCGGCGTCTACCGGGTCAGCCCCCTGGCCCGGCTCAACGTCTGCGATACAATCGGCACCCCCCTGGCCCGGGCGGCCCTGGAGGAGTTTCGTACCCAATGGGGACGACCGGCCCAGAGCCCACTGCTGGCTCACTGGGCACGCCTCATCGAACTTGTCTACGCCTGCGAGCGGGTGGTCGAGTTGCTCGCCGACGAGCGCATCGTCGATCCGAAGATCCGGGTTGCGGTCACTCCCCGGGCCGATCGGGGCATCGGCCACGTCGAGGCGCCACGCGGCACCCTGATCCATGATTACTCCACCGACGACAAGGGGTGTATTACCAGGGCCAACCTGATCGTCGGCACCACCCACAACATCGCCCCGATGAATCTGAGCGTGCGACGGGCCGCCACCGACCTGATTGACCGGGGTGAGGTAGATCCAGGACTGCTCAACCGGATCGAGATGGCGGTTCGGGCTTACGACCCCTGAATTTCCTGTGCCACCCACCGCCTGGATGGCGGCCTGTCCCTTGTGCTCAACCTGATCGATCACCACGGCAATCTGCTCCGCACCCTTAAGCGTTGAATACCTGTTCCATGACCACGGGAGGGCCATGAGCGACCACAGAGAACTACATCAGAGAAGAATCGTCCGCGTCGAGGCACCCAATTGTGCCTGCGGTTTTGTCGGCCACATGACCGCCGACGAACTGAAACAGCGGGCCGCCCACGACGACATGGATCTGAGCTGCCCTGTCTGCGGCCTGATCCATCTCAGTCGTGAGGAGATCGACGATCTGGAAAAGCAGAAAGTGGTTTCTTCCAAGCGGTATCGCGAGATCCAGCGCCAAGCCGAGGCCGATGACTGAAAAGCGTATCAGGACCTTCTTGTGCCAATTGGGC
>JAUWAH010000115.1 GCA_030602145.1 Desulfobulbus sp. | reverse complement strand
GGTCCGGGTGGTGGCCGAGGGGGCGGAGGCTGATGCCGCCCTGCAAGCTGCGATCGAATTGCTCACCGCCCGGGAAGATCCGTGACATGACCGCCAGGGAAGCACAAGAAAACCTACCTTCTGGATCCCGTTTACTGCGCGGCATCGGTGTGTCTCCCGGGACCGTTGCCGCCAGGGTGGTGGTCCTCAAGCGTCAGACCCTGCGGGCCGGATGGTATCATCTGCCGGCCGGTCACATCGACAAGGAGGAGGAACGGTTCACCGCCGCCATTGCGGCCGCCGGCGAGGAATTGACCAGCCTGCGGGAGAAGATGGCCGGCGACCTCGCCGATGCCCTGTCCATCATCGATTCCCACCTGTTGATGCTCAAGGACCGGATGATCGTCGAACGGACCGTGGCGATCATCCGGCGCAATAATGTCAACGCCGAGTGGGCACTGGCCCAGGCCCTCAGCGAGATCAAGGAGCGGTTTGACCGGATCGACGACCCGTATATCAAGGAGCGATTCGCGGACATCAAGCATGTGGCCGACCGGGTTTTCGGCCTGCTCGCAGGGCGCGAGCATCAGCCGCTGGCCGTCGACGATCGCCCCGTCATCCTGGTGGCCAATGATTTTTCCCCCGAGGACACCTTGCGGATGCGGGCCGGCAGTGTGCACGGTTTTGTCACAGAGAAGGGAGGCACCACCTCCCATACCGCCATAGTCGCCAGGTCGCTGGGGTTGCCGGCGGTGGTGGGACTCGAACATGCCACCTCCCTGTTGGCCACCGGCGACATGATTGTCCTCGACGGCTCCAGCGGCCAGGTGATCCTGCACCCGGAACCCGCTGAAATTCTGCGGCGGCAGGAAAACGACCGTCTCGAACGGGCCCGGGCTGACGAACTGGAGCGCTATGTTCACCTTGCCTCGGAAACGGTGGACGGACTGCGCATCCGGATGAGCGCCAACATAGAAATGCTGGGCGAACTGTCGGTGGTGCTTCGCTACCAGTCGGAAGGTATCGGTCTGTTCCGCAGCGAGTTCGATTATTTTCACGGACCAGAACCACCGACCGAAGAGCAGTTGTACCTCACCTACCGGAGTCTGCTGGAAACCATGGCGCCCTATCCGGTGACCGTGCGGACCCTTGATGTCGGCGGCGACAAATTCCTCAATCGGTTTCCCGGCAACAAGGCTTGGCTTGACCGGGAGCGCAACCCGGCCCTTGGCCTGCGCTCCATTCGTTTTTCCCTTCACGAAAGGGATTTGTTCCGCAGTCAGATCAGGGCGCTGCTCCGGGCCTCGGTCTATGGCCACCTGCGGATTCTGCTTCCCCTGGTGTCCGCTCCGGCCGAATTGCGCCAGGCCAAGGCGGTGATCGCCGAGGTGGGGGCGGAGTTGGCGGCCGATTGTATCCCAGTGGCGGAATCGGTGGCCGTCGGCATGATGGTGGAAGTACCCAGCGCGGTGGTCATGGCCGATGTCTTTGCGGCCGAGGTCGATTTTTTCGCCATCGGCACCAACGATCTGATCCAGTACGCGCTGGCCATCGATCGGGGCAACCAGTATGTGGCCCATCTGTATGAGCCGTTTCATCCGGCGGTGCTGCGCATGATCCGGCAGACGGTGGAAGCCGGCCATGCCGGCAATATACCGGTCTCGCTGTGCGGCGAGATGGCCGGCGATCCCCAATGTGCTCCGGTTCTGCTCGGGCTGGGGATCGATGAGTTGTCGATGCGGCCGGCGGTAATCCCCCGCATCAAGCGACTGCTTCGCCACGCCCGCAGCGATGTCTTGCAGCAGTTGGCCGCGCAGGTGCTCCACTGCGGCGACAGCGACCAGGTCCGCGAGGTGCTGGCGCAGGCGCTGCCTCATCTTTATCCCGAACCATTCTATCAACGGTGAACGAACGACAGATTATCGAATATATCGCCGCGCTGAGCGGGCAGGACACCACGGCGGGACTGATCAGGGGAATAGGCGATGACTGCGCCGTGATCGACAAGGACGGCCATCATGTCTGGCTGCTGACCATGGACACGTTGATAGAGGGGGTGCATTTCGACGGAGGTCTGCATCCTCCGGACAAATTGGGCCGCAAGGCGGTCTCGGTCAATGTCAGCGATATCGGCGCCATGGGCGGCCGGCCGCTGTTCGTCCTCCTGTCGCTGGGCATGCCCGCCGGGTTTGACGAGTCCTGGTTCAGGGCCTTTGCCAAGGGGCTGGCCGATGGCTGCCGCGAGTACGGCTGCCTGCTGATCGGCGGTGACACGGTGGCCAGCCCGCAGGGATTCACCTGCACCCTGACGGTGATCGGCGAGGCCGAGGCCCAGCGGGTCGTTTACCGCAGCGGGGCGCGGCCCGGCGACACCATCTGGGTGAGCGGTCCCCTGGGAGGTGCCGCCGCCGGCCTGGAGCTGCTCCGGCGGGGGATTGACGGACACGACGACTTTGCCGCCTTTCGCGAACAGCACCTCAACCCCACCGCCAGGGTCGAACTGGGGCGGAGGCTGGCAGCCGGCGGTCTGGTCCATGCGATGATGGATTTGTCCGACGGGCTGGCCACCGATCTGGCCCATCTGTGCAAACAGTCCGGAGTGGGGGCGCGAATCGCGGCCAAAGACCTGCCCTGCCGGGAGGCGCTGGCCACCGCCGCCCGGTTGACCGGCAGTGATTGGCGCCAGTGGGTCATCGGCGGCGGCGAGGATTACGAATTGCTGTTTACCGCCGATCCGGTTCAAGGGAGCAGCTTGCTCGCCCTTGGAGATTGCTGCGGCCTGCGGCTTGCTCAGGTCGGGGCCGTGGTCGAGGGGGCCGGAGTCACCCTCGTTGGGCAACGGTCGGACGGGAGCAGCGAGGAGGTGGCCATCGCCTACCAGGGATACGACCACTTCCGCGACAAACCAGGTGGATAACATGCAGGTTGGCGCTTTGGTCAAACATTGGTCGCTGCGGCTCTTGGCCCCTGAACGGGCGGTGCAGCAGACCTACGGCGCCTTCAGGACCCTGCTCGACCATGACGGCAGAAGCCATGAACTGATGGCGGAGTTCGAGGCCGTTTACCATGGCGGGCGCCAGGAAGACCTGGCCCGAACCCGCCGCCGCTATCGTCGGTTCGCCGAGGCGGTGGCAGGCATGGTCACGGCCCTTGAGCAGATGCAACCCGGCCAGGCGGGGATCTTGCGCGAGTATTTCAATAAGTATGATTTCTATGTCCGCCTGCTGTTGGCACCGCCTGAAGAGTTTCTCATCCCCCCCTTCGTGGTCGGACATGACCAACCGGTCGAGCCAGGTCTGGTCGGTAACAAATGTTCACAGCTGCTCGCTATCAAACAGGCCGGCGCGGCCCGCATCCCCGAGGGATTCACCATTACCGCCACCACCTACGGCCTGCTGGTTGAGCATAATCGGCTCCGTCCGGCCCTAGATCTCCTCCTCGCCGGGATAGATCCCGATTCGGCCGCCAACCTCAAGGAAACGTCGCAGGCCTTGATGACCCTGGTCAGGAATATGGACATCCCCGATCAGGTGGCCCGGACCATCCTGGCCGAGTATGATCGGTTGCCGTCCCTGGCGTCCGGTCAGCGACCCAGGGTGGCGGTCCGTTCCTCGGCGCTGCACGAGGATGGGGCGCACAGCTTTGCCGGACAGTACCATTCCCGGCTTGGGGTGGGAAGGGGCGGGTTGCTGGCCGCCTACCTGGAGGTGGTCGCCTCCAAATACTCTCCCCAGGCCCTGGTCTATCGCCTCCATGCCGGCATTGGCGACGAGGAGGCGGCCATGGCAGTCCTGGTCCTGACCATGGTCGATGCCCGGGCCAGCGGCGTCATCTACAGCCGCGATCCTTCGAATGGTGGCGGAACCGACCTGCTGGTGCACGCCGTGCACGGCTTGGGTCTGCCCCTGGTGGACGGCTCGACCGTGCCCGATGTGTTCCTGTTTCCGGTGAACAGCAAGTCGCCGTCGACCCGGTCCACAGGCAGCCAGCAAGAGCGGTTGATCTTGGGCAGGGAAGGGCTTGTGACGGAGCCGATCGAGCCCCGGACGAGAATAAGCGGAGCGATCACCGTCGAGCAGGCAGGGCGGTTGGCACGGGTGGCGAGGAACCTGGAACAGATGTTCGGCGAGCCGCAGGATATCGAATGGGCCTTGGACGGCCAGGAAGAACTGTTCATTCTCCAGTCACGACCCCTGCGACTGGAACCCGCACCTCCATCGAAACAGTCGTCCGAAGTTGTGCCGACGGTATCCCGGCAGCCGTTGCTGGCGAGTGCCCGGCCGGCGGCCGGCGGCATCGCCCACGGGACCATTCGCCATGGCGAAGACCTGGACAGGGAACCGCCGGGCGGACAGGCCATCCTGGTGACCCGCCACATCCCGCCCTCCCTGGTTCGTCATATTGACAAGCTGGCCGCCGTGATCTGTGAACAGGGTTCGGTGACCGGTCATTTCGCCACGGTGTGCCGAGAATTCGGTGTGGTCCTGCTGGTTGAGGCGGCCGGAGCGCTGGCTTGCCTGGGTGTCGGGCAGGAAGCCACCGTTGACGGCAACACCGGCGTTGTCTACCCAGGCCGGGTCGACGAATTGCTCGCCCTTCGGAATGCGGGCGAGCAGCGGGTTCGGTCGGCATTCAACCAGCGCCTTGAAAAGATGCTTGCCCACATCACGCCGCTCCACCTCCTTGATCCCGCTGATCCGGCCTTTCAGCCCCAATCCTGCCGATCGCTGCACGACATCATCCGCTATGCCCACGAAAAGGCCGTGCAGGCCATGTTCGGGCTGGGAGAACGAGCCGGGGCCGCGACCAGCCACTGTCGCAGGCTGGCCACCGACCTGCCGATCGACATCTATCTGCTCGATGTGGGCGGTGCCTTCGCCGACGACCACGGCGACGAGATCACCCTCCGGCAACTGCGCGCCGCCCCTTTTCTTGCCCTCTGGCAGGGCCTCGGCCATCCGCAGGTTGATTGGCAGAGCCATCTCCACTTCGACTGGAAAGGATTCGGCGATATGGCACTGTCCGGAGGCATTGCTGCCGGTGGGAGCAAGGAGTTCGCCTCCTACGCCCTGGTCGGCGCTGATTATCTGAACCTCAACATGCGGTTTGGCTTCCACTTTACCCTGCTTGATTGCCTGTGCGGCACCGACAGCCGAGCCAATTACTGCCAGTTGCGATTTGCCGGCGGCGGGGGTGAATATGAGGGGCGAATAGCCCGGATTGACCTGGTTCGCCGCATTCTCACCCGCTTGGATTTCGAGGTCACCGTTCACGGCGATCTGCTCGACGCCCGCCTGATAGGCGCAGCCGCCGATGAACTGCACCGTGTGCTGACCGAGGTGGGGCGCCTGCTCGGCGTGACCAAGGTGCTCGACATGGTGCTGCAGGGAGACGAGATCGAGGAGCGGGTCGCCCGGTTTTTTCATGAATCGAATGTCGGGCCCAGCCCCGGTTCCACATCATAAACGGGATGTCTATGTACCAATTGCATTGGATCACCAATCATTTGGCCACCGGCCACGCTCCCATGTCCTACGAGGACCTGGATTCGATTCGTGCCCAAGGCATCCGGGCCATCGTCAACCTGTGCGGCGAGTTCTGCGATCTTCACCAGATCGAGGAGAGCAGCGGCTTCGAGGTCTATTACCTGCCGGTGACCGACGAATGCGCCCCTGATCTCGACGCCATGGAGAAAGCGCTCGACTGGATGGACGAGGCCATCTACCTCGACAAAAAGGTGCTGGTCCACTGTCGCATGGGGCAGGGGCGAACCGGGACCTTCATCGCTGCCTACCTGCTGCGTCGGGGATTTGATTTCAAGCGGGCGGAGCAGACGATGAAGGGGAGGATCGCCAACCCGGCCACCTATGCCCAGCGCCGCTTTCTCAAGGACTTTGGCAAGCAGGCGGTCCCCCTGCAGACAGCATCGCCAAAAATCGACAACCGGCCGTCCATGGATGTCGCGCCGGTGCTGCACCGCTACCAGGAACTGCTTACCCGCTTCGATCGGTTGAGTCCGGTCGGTGACGGAGATGATTGCTGCGGCCAGGACAACCACCCCTGCTGTGCGCGTCCCTTTGACCTGCTGCTGATCGAGTCCATCCATTTTAGCCAGGCGATCAACAGGGACCTGACCCACGGTCAGCGGCAGGCCGTGGTCGAGCGGGCCGTCGAGCTTGCCCGCCACTTGAAGGAACTCCACCACCAGCAACCCGGATTGTCCAACGACCAACTGATGGAGAGGGAGGCCGACGGCGGCTTGATCTGTCCCCTGGTCGAGGCGGGCCGATGCCTGGTGTTTGCCGATCGTCCTCCACGCTGCCGCTATTGGCAAAATCGGCTTGCGGCGGACGATCGGGCCGATTTCGACCGGACCGTTGTCGAACTTTCCGGCGAAGCTTACCGGATCCTCACCGGCGGGGTGGCCCCGGCAGGCGAGTTGCGCTTTTCCTCGGCGGACACCATCTCCGGCAAATTCGTCCAGCTCTACTTCCAGGCCCTGACCGGCAGGAACAACGGCTAGCAGTCTATGGATGCATCCAGGCAGGCAACCCTTCTGGTGGTGGATGATGAGCGCGACATGCTCGTTTTCCTCACCAAGATGCTGGCGAAAAAGGGCGGCTATCGCGTCGTGGCGGCAACTTCGGCCGAGGAGGCCCTGGACCGGGTCCAAACCGATCCCCCCGATGCGGTGCTCACCGACATCAAGATGCCGGGCATGGATGGCCTCACCTTTCTCCAGAAAATGGGGGGGATCGATCCGGCGGTGGCCATCGTGCTCATGACCGGCCATGGCACCATCGAGATGGCGGTGCAGGCCCTCAAGGACGGCGCCTATGATTTTGTCGAAAAGCCCTTTGACAACGAGCGGATCCTGCGCACCGTCGGCCGGGCGGTGGAGCGGACCAGGCTGGTTCGGGAAAATGCCCGGCTGCATCATCAGCTTTCCGGCCAGGACGAGCAGCACGGATTCGTCGGCCGGTCACGCCGGCTCATGCAGACCCTGGATCTGTTGCGGCGGGTGGCGCAAAGCAGCGTCACCGTCCTGATCCGTGGCGAATCGGGCACCGGCAAGGAGCTGGCGGCCAGGGCCCTGCACGCCATGTCACCCCGCGCCGGCCGTGCCATGATCACGGTCAACTGTCCGGCCCTGCCCGAGCATATTCTGGAGAGCGAATTGTTCGGCTATCGCAAGGGGGCCTTCACCGGCGCGGACCGGGACAAGACCGGGCTGTTCGTCGAGGCGGAGGGCTCCAC
>JAUWAH010000344.1 GCA_030602145.1 Desulfobulbus sp. | reverse complement strand
CTCCCACTGAGCTAAGCGCATACATCATTGCTGTCATTCGTAGCCGGGCACTATCATGTATCCCGTCGAAAACCGCAAGTCAAATAACAGCAACCATGGGGAGTGTCAAGGAAAAATCGTGTGGCTGCGGTGGTTTGGTTCGTGGGGTCGTTGACCTCGGCCGGAGCAATGGATCCTGTCTTTCACAGCACGATTGTTTTATCGTTTCGATATGATTCACTTTTTTTGTTCAACGGCCGCAGGGGCCATTGACTGGGTCTGCACCCCACCCGTCGCTTCCTCAGGCCAAGGATTTCTCAACCACCTCTCTGACATCGTCGGAGAGCGTCGGCTGGCCGCCGATTCGTTCCAACTGGATGCGCATCAGTTGCTGGCGGGAGGGATCATACCGTCGCCATTGGGTCAGCGGGGTGAGCATGCGTGCGGCAATCTGCGGATTGAGCGGATCGAGCAGGATGACCTGATCGCCCAGAAAGAGGTAGCCGCCACCGTCGGCGGCATGGAATTGGCCGTGGTTGCCGGCGCAGAAGGTTCCGATCAGCGACCGGACCTTGTTGGGGTTTTTGTGGGAGAAACCGGGATGAGTGGTCAGTTTTTTGACCCGATCCAGAGTTCCGGGCAGGGTGCAGCCGGCCTGGAGGATGAGCCATTTGTCGACCACCAGGGGATCGTGGCGCCAGCGGTCGTAGAACTCGGCCAGCAGTTCGGTGCCGGCCTCAAGATCGGCGTTGACCACACCGGCCAGGGCGGCGATGGTGTCGGTCATGTTGTCGCTGGCCCGGTATTGCCGGATGCCCTGTCGGAGGAGGGCTCCATCGATCCGGCTATCCAGGTCCGGGGCGAGCAGATAGGCCAGACAGCCGTTGCGCAGGGCCCTTCGACCGGCCTCCTCGGCGCTGTACCGGTAAGGGCCGTCTCCGGCCAAGGTTTCATGGCACAGACGCAGTTCGGTGGCCAAGGTGCGGCCGATCAGGGCGCGAAACTGCTGGCGGACCTGGAAAACGGCCACCGGGTCGATGACCGGCATCTGCTGGCCGATCCAGTTCTCCGAAGGCAGGGTCAGGGCCAGGGCGAGGAAGGCGGGATCGGCAACCCGATCGAGCAGCAGGTTGCGCAGGCCGTGTACCAGAAGTTGGTCGACGACAATGGGTTCGCCCCGCCGGAAGGCCTCGATCTGTTCGAGGAGAAAGCGCAGGGCCAGTTTCTGGCCGGCATCCCAGCGATTGAAGGGATCCGGGTCATGGGCCATCAGCCGGCTCAACTCCTCGTCGCTCTGATCGAAGCGCACCTTGACCGGCGCGGAAAATCCGCGCAGGAAGGAGACGGTCGGCGGCGCGTCGAGGTTCGAAAAGACATAGGATTGGCTGGGTTCGGCAAGGATCAGGGTCCTGGTGTTCGGATCATGCCCATCACCGACCGGGATCGACCTGCCATCGGCGTCGAGCAATCCCACGGCCAATGGCATGAAAAACGGTTCTTTTTTCGAGGATTCCCGGGTTGGCGGGCAGGTCTGGTCGACGGTCAGGGTCAGTTGCCGCCGGTCCTGGTCGTACTCGGCCCGGACGGTCAACTCCGGGGTGCCGGCCTGGGAGTACCACCGTTTAAACTGGATCAGGTCGTTCCCCCAGGCACTTTCCATGGCGGCGACAAAGTCATCGCAGGTCACGGCCTGGCCGTCGTGGCGCTCGAAATAGATATCCATGCCCCGCCGGAAGGCAGCCGGTCCGAGCAGGGTATGGAGCATGCGGATCACCTCGGCGCCCTTGTTGTAGACGGTCAGCGTGTAAAAGTTGTTGATCTCGACAAAGGAGGCCGGCCGCACCGGATGGGCCATGGGACCGGAATCCTCGCGGAACTGGAAGGAGCGGATGATGTTGGCGTCCTGAACCCGTTTCACCGCCCGGGAGATGGAATCTCCGGTGAATTCCTGGTCGCGGAACACGGTCAGCCCCTCCTTGAGACTCAATTGGAACCAATCGCGGCAGGTGATCCGGTTGCCGGTCCAGTTGTGAAAGTACTCGTGGGCGATCACCGCCTCGATGCCCTCGTAATCGATGTCGGTGGCGGTTTCGGGCAGGGCGAGCACATACTTGGAGTTGAACACGTTCAACCCCTTGTTCTCCATGGCACCCATGTTGAAATCGTCGACCGCCACGATCATGTAGGTGTCGAGGTCGTATTCGCGGCCGAACCGTTCCTCGTCCCAGCGCATGGCCTTCTTGAGCGAATGCATAGCATGGTCGCATTTGTCCCGGTTGCGAGGCTCGACATAGATGTGCAGGTCGATCCGCCGGCCGGAGCGGGTGGTGAAGGAGTCGCTGATCCGCACCAGGTTGCCGGCCACCAGGGCAAAGAGATAGCAGGGCCTGGGAAAGGGATCGTGCCAGGTGGTCCAGTGACGGCCGTCGTCCAGGTCGCCGCTGGCGACAAGGTTGCCGCCCGCGAGCAGCACCGGGCAGGCGGTCCGGTCGCCGACCACCGTGGTGGTGAAGACGCTCATCACATCCGGCCGGTCGGGAAAGCAGGTGATGGTCCGGAACCCTTCCGCCTCGCACTGGGTACAGTAGTTGCCCGAGGAGAGGTACAACCCTTCGAGTTCGGTGTTGCCCGCCGGATTGACCCGGGTTTCGACAAACACCTCAAACGGCCCATCCGGAACCTGGGGGATGGTGAGGAGACCATCGGCGAACGAATAGGCGCCGGCGGGCAACTCATCCCCGTTGAGCGCCACCCGCTCCAGGGTGAGTCGTTCGCCGTTGAGCACCAGGGGACCGCCGCCACCGATATTGGGACGGCAGGCCAGGGTGGCCTGCACCAGGGTAGCCTGCGGGTCGAGTTCAATCCGCAGGTCGATGCGGTCGACCAGATAAGCGGGCGGCGTGTAGTCCTTGAGAAAGGTTTCTTTTTTTTGGGCGGTCACGGTGGGGTCTCCGGTGGAAAGGATCGGCTGTGGATGGTTCGGTGCGCCTGTCCGCCGAAAATCAGGGCTCGGCGGAGTTATTCGAGCCTCTTGCAAAATAAACTGCTGACGAGTTTTTTTTCGTCATTCCCGCGAAAGCGGGAATCCAGAACTCATTGATTTTTCAGGGATTGGATTCCCGATGACTACCTCGGGAATGACTCAATCGTCTTTTTGCAAAAGCCTCATTCATAATGGGTGGATCGGGACGAATATGGTATGGTGCGCAGCCGCAGCGGCGACTTGCCGCTGCCGCATGATCGTCACCTCCGGCCATCGCAGCGCGGCGCGCGCCGGCTCGGTTTCTTCCTTTCCGGCGCCGTCGCAAGGCTATCGCAAAGACCCGATGAACGCAAGCAGAAGACGTTGGCCGGGCTTTTTCCCGACCCGCAGGCGATTTGCCGCAGGCGGTGGCACACTCCGGGCCTCATCGGGAGCGGCACGATGACCGAGGGCACCGACATTCTCGTCCTCGGTGGTGGTCCCGGCGGCCTGGCCTGCGCCACCCTCCTGGCCCGGCAGGGGGCCAAGGTGATCCTGGCGGAACGCAAGCCATCCATCGGTGCCAAGGTCTGTGCCGGCGGCATCACCTGGCGCGGCCTGCTCCGACACGTTCCCGACCACCTCGTTGAGCGGGCTTTTCCCGAGCAGCATATCGTCACCCCCAGGCAGCGGTTTTCAATGGTCGAGCCCAACCCGATCATCGCCACCGTCAGTCGACAGCGGCTCGGCCAATGGATGGCGGGGCAGGCAGAGGGTGCCGGAGTTCGTCTGCTGACCGGAACACGGGCTGTCTCGCTGGCCGATGGCCGGGCCACCCTGGAAACGGC
>JAUWAH010000422.1 GCA_030602145.1 Desulfobulbus sp. | reverse complement strand
GTGGTGTAATCGTCATTGTGGAGCAGCACCTTGTACAAGGGTGGCTCCTGCAGGGATTCTCTCTCGGTGGAGACTACTTTATCCTGGGTGAATGAATCGTGTTTCGCCATGCTGCTACTCAGTCGGAGTGGGTGTGTCCATGCCCGAGGTGTCAACCGATGGTGGTTGCCGACCGGTGGCCGATCCGATCCCATCCGTCATACCAGGCACATCGCCCCTGATGCCGACCAGGAGGACGATAAATCATGGTTGTATTGTAATGCCCGCTTTTGTTTTTGCAAGGCTGTGCGGGGTCGCCTTCTTCTTTTGCCGGTCAGGCGGTCAGCATGGAAATGAGCAGGTGGTCGAGGGTGGTGGCGGCCGTCACCGGCGAGCCCTTGAGCCGCAGTTCGGCACGAAGCAGGTGACGTAGCCAGGAGGCGAGCATAGGTCGAGAGAATTCAGCGGCGGTCTTGAACTGCATGTAGAGAGCGAAGGGGTGGCCGCCCAACTCTTTTTTCCATTGCTTCCGTTCCTTGAGACGCGGCAGGCAGATCTGTTGGAAGGCGGCTGCCGACATGGTTGGTTGAAAGCGCAGGTCGGGTTGCTCAAGGAGAGCCCGGCAAAGCAACAGACCACGGACATGATTGCGCAGGGTGGCCACCATGGCCAGGGGATGGATGCCGTCCTCACGAAGCCGCCCGGCGATGAGCAGGGCCCGGTCGAGTTCCTTGCGGGAGAGGGCGCCGGTCAGCTCGAACAAGGCTTCCTGCCGGGTCCGGCCGACGAGCAGATCGAGATCTTCCCGGCTGATCTGGCTCCGCTCGCCGACATAGGTCATGACCTTGCGCAGTTCCATGACCAGCGCCACGGGGTGAAAGCCGACCCGGTCAAAGAGGAGATCCTGCAGAGCCGGACTCATGGTCTTGTTCGCTTCGGCCAGGGTCCGGCGGAGGAGATCCTGCAGCACGGTCCGCTGTTCTTTTTGTGCCTTGGCGCCCGAGCCGGCCTCGACGCTCAGGTCGACCACCGTCTGTTCATCCTTGAGCAATTTGAACAGTTTCTTCCGCTTATCGACCTCCTCGGCCAGCAGAATAAGAAAATTGTTGGCCGGAATGGCGGTGGTCAGGGCAGCGGCCAGCATCTCGCCGGGATCCGAAGCAGTGGAGGAGGTAGGACTGGCGATGGTTCCGGACGCCAGACAGGCCTTGGTCCAGTTGAGGTCGCCATCGGGTCGGGCAAATCCGAAGCATGCCTGCCATTCACCGGCGGACATGGCAGCCAGTTCGCCGTCCGGTCCACGCGGGTCCAGACCACCGCTTTCCAGCAGGGTGCGGAGGGCCCGCCCCGCCCGGTCAATTTTGCCGTCGGCATGGGCCTTGACGGCCCGCTCCCAGATCGATTTGGCGACCTGTCGGGAGAGGAAAAGGCGGGTGTCGGTGACCCGGTAGATCTGTCTGCCCGGCAACAGGCTAAAACTGCGGAGTTTGGCAAGGGTTGCGCCGCTATCCTCCTGATCGCCGTCGATGGCGTGCACCGCGCCGCCCGTGTCGCGCAGCAGCACCTGCTCCAGTTGGTCGGCCGTCGTTCGGCAGAGATATCGTTCGCCAACAAGGAGAAATACCCGCGAGGGATTCTTTGCCGTCCGGCTCAGCAGATCGGCAAGATGCTCGCGGGTGTAGAGCGGCATGATCGATCAGCCCCGGGGCCGTTCGAATCGGTTTCTGGTTGCCGTGCCCGAGGCCTGTTCGGTCTCGTCCAATATTTTGTGAAGGATGGCGGTCAGCGAACCGGGTTGCAGGTAATCCTGCCCCCTGTCACCCTGGAAAATGGAAGCCGACTGTTGGGCCACGCCTTTCCAGGTGATGGTGGCCGGATTGGCGGCGATGATCTCGAAAAACATCTTGTTGTAGGGATCGTTGATCAGGGCCAGACCGGTACCGATGGTGGCGAGGATGTCCACCGAGCTGGCAAACAGCCGGGTCAGAGTGGTGTAGACCTTGACCCCACCACAGGAGCCCAGGCTGAGGAAACGCTGTTTGCCGCGGAGGTCGGCTTCGCTCACCTTGCCTTCTTCGATGAGTTTGGTCAGCGGGTCGATGATCTGCTCCGCGCGCCAGTAGCTGTGGCCGCGCTGGGCGAGCATCTCGTCGCCGGAGTGGATGAACCGTCTGAGCATCTCCATCTGGTTTTGCATGTCCGAATAAACGAACTGGGTGTGGACGATGGTGACATCACCCACCTTTTTGGTGAAGGCCACCGCGAAGTGCCGGTCGCGCATTGCCTGAAAGAGGTTGACCAGGCCGGCACCGGTCATTCGCCCAATCTCCTGCTGCAGGGCGGGGGTGAACGAGGACACCGTATACTGCTGGGAGGGCGCCAGTCTGTAGCCGTTGGCCAGCAGCAGGTTGGCGTTGGAAACAAAGGATTGTCGGCCGTCGTCGTCGGGATGGAACATGGAGACCGACCCGAGGCGACCATCCTGCTTCCATTCGGCGAAGGGGGTGATCTGGTAGCGGTCCAGGTTGACCGCGCCGTGGCGGACGATCAGCCGACTGATCATGGTGCGGTCCGACGGACCGAGCAGTTCCGGGTAGGTCTGGAGGTAGTACTGCAGGATCACGGTGACCAGCTTGGAGAAAGCGGTGTTCTCGGCGTCACTGTTCTGGGCCATCAGGCCGATCAGGTGGGACCGGGCCTCGGGGGTGAGCACCTTGAGCAGATGACTCAGGGTTGCCGAGAACAGCAGGATCGAGTCTTCGTTCTGGAAGGCCGAGGCGGCCACCAGGCTGAGGATCTCCTTCTGTTTGCCGGCATCCGCCGGGAAGAAGGCGGTCAGCTTGCCTTTCTGTGCGCAACTGGAGATGAAATCGGAAACCAACCGGTTGCCCGGATCGATCGAGCGGAGGAAAGCCAGCAGGTCCCCCTGATTCCTGGCCGCGATCCTGGCCTGCAACACCGGCACGAGGATGTCGCGGAAGGAGGAGTCGTAGAG
>JAUWAH010000043.1 GCA_030602145.1 Desulfobulbus sp. | reverse complement strand
GGTGTCGCAGCGAAGCCCCGTCGCATCCCCCGGGCACCCCTCCAGATCCGCCCCGGTCAGCAGGCGCAGTCTCGGATTGTCCCTGCAACTGACCCCGATCCGTTCCAACTCCTCGATATTGAAGCCCGCGATCCGTATCCCCATGATCTCCATGAGGGGACGGCGGATGAGCAGCGGGTCGGCCAGCATGGCCTCCAGGGCTTGGTCCTCGTCCATGGCCCGGATGTCGAGCTGTCCCGATTTGACCGCAGGCGCCAGGTGATTGAACCAATGGACCACCGGCAGGGCACCGAAAAAGGAGCGCAGTTCCTCGCCGGTGAAGGGGTAGGTGAGGATGTTTTCGATGATCAGCCGGTGACCGGCGGCAAGGAGAATGGCTTGCTGCCGGGCGTTGCCGGTGCAGTGGGGTTTTGCAAAGAAACGGATGGTCATGGCCATGATGGGTTCCTCCTGTGGTGCAGGGCGCCGAGGGGGGTGAGTCGGGCGCCGAGGCGAAGCTGGCTGCGCAGGGCGCCGTGGAGATCGTCCAGGGTTTCCAGGTCGGCAAGGATGGCCTCTTCTTCGGGGGTGCGCCGATGGAGCGAATGCATGGCGCCGTGGCGCATGCACAGCCGCCGGGGGGCCAGCAGGGCCAGCAGGGGGTCGTGGGTGGCGGAGAGGACGATTTTCTCCTGGGCGAGCAGCAGATTGAAGGCGGCCCGGCGGTCGATGCCGGCATTCTCGATCTCGTCGACGAGCACGATCGGCGAGCGGCAGACCAGGGCGGTGTCGGCCACCATCAGGGCCCGGGTCTGGCCGCCGCTGAGGCCGGTCAGGGGGGTGTGCCGGAAAAACGGCTCGCCCGATAGGCCGTTGGCCGCCTCGATCACGTCCTCAACCAGCCCCGCGGCCAGTCCCCGGCTCTCCACGTGCAGGGCGAGCAGTTCCTCGACCGTGGCGTCGAGGACAAAGGACATGGTCTGGGAGAGCTGGGCGATCATCCGGTCGCCGCCGAAGGCGAACCGTCTGTCTTCGGCGGTCCGGCCGTCGATCAGGATCCGTCGGCCGCTGGGGGTGTCGCCGCTGGCCAGCCACTCGATGTCGGCCAGGAGCCGGCTCTTGCCCGAGCCGGTCGGGCCGACGATGGCCAGCAGGTCGCCCCGGTTGAGTTCGATGCCGGCAACCGTTTCGGCGCGGCCCGATTTGTCGCGGCCGGCGACGATCGAAAGCCGTTTCATGGAAGTGGCCGGGCCGAGCAGCCGGTTGAGTTCGTCGATCCGTTCGATCAGCCGGGCCAGAAAGGAGTCGGCCGACTGTCCGTGCACCTCGGCCCAGCGGGCCAGGTGGGCGGGCAGGGTGGTCTGCTCGTCGGGATCGAACTCGATGCCCGCTTCCAGGAGCGCGGATTCGAGCAAGGGGTACTCGATCAGCAGGTCGGCGAGGCTGTGTCGATGGAGGCGTTCACGGTCGAGCGGTTGCACGGTCTCTCTCTTGGTCTTCTCGATGGGACAACAATTGCCAGCTTGTGCTGCACTGCGGGCTGTTCCGGCCGTCAGTCGATGTCCAGCTTGCGGAACTGACCGATCTGGTAGTCCGGCCCCACCCGGGTCTCGCCCAGGCAGTAGGAGCAGAGCGCCGCCGGCATGGGAAAACGCAGCCGCAGCGAGTCGCCGTCGCCCTCCAGGTGCGGCGCGGCGCGCAACAGCCTGGCCAGTGCCTGCGCACCCTGGCCGGTGCGGCCGTTTACCTGGACGATCCGGGCGCGCGGAGCGACGCTCTGCACCCGGAAGGCAAAGACCTCGCGCTCGGCCTGGCTGACGATGTCACCCTTGGTGATCACCACGATGTCGGCCAGCTTGAGCATCGGGCCGATCTTTCGAGGGGTTTGCAGGCCGCTGACGTTGTCGAGCACGCACACCGCCAGCAGCCCCTTGATGTGCGGTGAGCAGCGGTTGCACAGGCCGGCGCTTTCGATCAGGGTCATGGCCAGTTGCTGCGCACTCGACCATTCCAGCACCCGGTCGATGTTGCTGACGAAGTAATGGTCCGGGCAGAGCACCCCGGAAAGCCCCTTGCGCACCGGCACGCCGGCGTTTTGGTAGGCCTGGTCGTCGTCGGCGACCAGGCAGTCGAACTTGATCACCCCGGCCCGGACGGCCTCGGCCCGCAGCCATTCCAGGGCCTTGAGGAGCACCGAGGTCTTGCCGCTCGACGGCGGGCCGGCCACGGTGATCAGTTGCATGTCCCTCCTCCGGTGCGCCGGTATTCGGCGGTGAAGGTCTCGCCAAGTTCCTTTTTGATCCGCTCAAGGTCGTTGTCGTAGATGAAATCCCAGCCGATCCAGAACAGGCCCGCGCCCTCGGGCAGCTTGTCGGCCACCTCGGGGTGCGGGGTGGGGAAGTAGGTGTCGCTGCAATGCTGGTGGAGCGTGCGGCCCATGAGGAATTCGATCACCGGGGCCAGGGCGGCACGCTTCTCCCGTTTCACCAGGAGCTGCACCGGGCTGATGAAGGCTCCTTCGCGGGGAAAGAGGATCTCGACCCGCTCCCTGGCCTTGATCTTCTGCGCGAAAAACCAGGGCATGACGAACAGCGGCGGGCAGTTCGCGGCACGGGCGTCGATCATCTTGACCATCTGGGCCGGATGGAGGCCATCGCAGACGTTGGCCGCCAGGCGCTCCACGGCCGCCCGGCCGTAGAGTCTGAACAGGGGCGTCAGCACGGCCGAGCAGAAGAAGTCATTCTGGCCGCGCAGGATGATCGCCTTGTGAAAGCCCGGCTCAAGAAGATCGGCCCAGGCCTCCGGGGTGGGCACATGGGGTTTGATATCCCTGACCCGGACGACGACCAGGGCGTTGGTGCAGAACATGGTGAAATGGCCTTTGGGATCAGCCAGGCCGATTTCGGCCATGCGCGGCGCCATCGGCCCGTTGACGCTGACAAAGTGGCCGGGGGCCAGGAACCGTTCCAGGAAGCGGCGGTGGTAGAACCCGTTGATGTCCGAACTGAGGATCAGGTCGGGCAGTTCGTCCACCGATTCCACCGCGTCGATGTAGGGGGAGTAGGACAGCTCGTGGTTGACGTTGCCCTCGGCCAGGTAGGCCAGCGGGGCGCCGCCCCGGGCGAGTTCTTCGCTGAAATCGTATAGGGCACGGTCGAGGGACACCTTGAGCCCGCAGGGCAGCAGCGCCAGCAGGGTCGGTTTGGCGCCGTGGAGATCCCCCGGTTCCGGCTGATCGGGTGCGGGGCTCAGCCTCTCATGGCACCGATCGAGAAACGATTGGGCGTCGATGCGCCTGACGGCCAGCAGGGTCCGGAGTTTGACGAACGGACCGAGCTTTTCCCGAACCTGGGGGTCGTCGAAATCGTGGCAGCCGAACTGTTGAAACACCGGCAGGGTCTGGGGAAAGAGGCTCAGGCAGTCCTGCACGGAGAGGTCCAGATGGATCGAGGGCATGATCGGTTCGTTGGGGTTGTGGGAAGGTGAAGGTACCGCTGGCAAGGGCCCGATGGAGCGCGGCTGGAGTCAGCAATGTTGCGCCCCGGATGCGTCTTCCAAGAGGACCGGTGCAGGCCGTTGGCGCAACGGGGGCACGGGGTGCGGAAACGGCCTTCCGATCCCGACCCTGCGCCACGAGCGGCGGGCGGTGCGGCGATCAAAGGGGGGCGATCAGCCGCAGCCGTTCCCGCCGCCGGCACAGGCGCCTTTTGACGAGCATTTGCGCATCCTGCCCTGCAGGGTGGCAAGCCCCTTGCCGGTGTACACCGCCTCCAGGCCGCGTTCGATGAAGCCGGCCATGGTGATCGGCTGGATACCGCGTTTTTTCAGCATCTCCTTGGGCGAATCGCCCAGATCGTTGACCAGGATGGCCCGGCAGTCGGCCAAAAGCCGGCTGATGTGCAGCCAGCGCTGGCTGCCGCCGCCGGCGGGCGGAGCCGGCCGGTCCTCGATGTGGCGGTAGCCGCCCTGACCATCTTCGCCCCAGATCTGGAAGCGGGTCGCCTCGCCCAGATGCTGATTGACCAGCACGCCTTCCATGGTCACCACGGCGACGTAGGGGCGGGTCGTCTCCTCCGGCTTGGGCAGTTGGGCGCAGGCGGAGAGGCAGCCGCGCATCTCGTCGGTCTTGTCCTGGTCGAGCAGGCCGACCGCATCGGCCCGGCAGCGGGTGCAGTGGCGCATCTGCGGCAGGAACTGTTCGGCCTCGGCGCGGAGGGCTTCCATCATCTCCTTGCTCGGCTCGTCGATATGCTCGAATCCGGTATCGGCATTGGGAAACATAGCCATGCAGTTGAGCAGGTCGACGCCCAGCTCCTTCATCCTGGCGGCCAGCACCGGAATGTGGTGGTCGTTGATGCCGGGGATGACGATGGTGTTGATCTTGACGGTGATGCCATGCTCCTTGAGCAACTGGATCGCCTGCAACTGGCGGGCGAGCAGCAGTTCGGCACCCTGGCGGCCGCGATAGAGGACCTTGCCGTCGCGAACCCAGGCATAGATGTGTTGGCTGATCTCCGGATCCACCGCGTTGATGGTGATGGTTACGTGGGAGACGCCGATCTCGGCCAGTTCCGGCACATGCGGGGCCAGATTCATGCCGTTGGAGGAGAGACAGAGGATCATCTCCGGGTGGCGGGCGCGGATCAGCCGCATGGTCTCCAGGGTTTCGTCGGGGTTGGCGAAGGGATCGCCGGGGCCGGCGATGCCGACCACCGCAATGCGCGGTTCCTTCTCCACCACCTTGTCGACGTAGACCAGGGCCTGTTCCGGGCTGAGCAGGGTCGAGGTGACCCCGGGCCGCGACTCGTTGACGCAGTCGAACTTGCGGTTGCAGTAATTGCACTGGATGTTGCACTTCGGCGCCACCGGCAGGTGGACCCGACCGAACTGCCCCTTGGCGTCGACGTTGAAACAGGGATGACGGGAAAAATCTTTGTCGCTGGGCATGACAGGCTCCTTTGTCGCAATGGCGAATTGCTCACATGTAGAAGTAGCCGACCGGGCTATCATTCTGCTTCTTTTCAATCAGGGCGTTGGTCACGGTGTCAAACAACTGCTGGGCACCGCTGTAGCCCAAATGCAGGATCCGCTGGCCGCCGATCCGGTCATGGATGGGAAAGCCGACCCGGATCAGCGGGATATTCAGTTTCTTGGCCAGCGGATATCCCTTGGAATGACCGACCACCAGATCGATATCCATCTGTGCGGCCATCTCGTCGATCTCGTAGAAATCCATGCCTTCGAAGACCTGCGGCTGTTCGGCCAGGGTGTCGCCGGTCACCCGGGCGATGGCCTCGGTGAGCCGGCCCGAGGTGGAGCCCGAGGCGCAGAGCACCGGCTGGACGCCGATCTCGGTGAGAAACGAGCTGAGCCCGACCACCAGATCCTCCTCGCCGTAGATGACCGCCCGCTTGCCGAAGACGTACTTGTGACCATCGACGTAGGCATCGACCAGGCGGCCGCGCTGTTTGGCGTACTTCTCCGGCATCGGCCGGCCGCTCAGTTCTTCCAGCAGATGAAAAAAAACATCGGTCTCACGGATGCCGACGGGCATGCCGATCCGGTGCAGCGGCGTGGCGAATTTTTCGGCGAGCACGTCGCCGCCGGTGCGCATGGCGCCGAGCGTCGGCCCGAACTCGATGGTGGCCCTGGCCCGGCCCATGGCCTTGATGTCGGCCAGGGGGGTGCCGCCCTGCTGGATCTTCTCGTATTCGAGCAGGGCCGGACCATCCATGGTTTCGGACAGGTCGGGCAGCAGGGTGGCGTCCAGGCCGAAGTCGGCCATGATCTCATGGAGGAGGCGAAAGTCGGCGGAACTGACGAATCCCGGCAGGACATTGACCGTCTCGCTGCGTGGCCCGCCCTCGCTCAACTGGGCCACCACCTCGCGGATGGCGGCATGGAACCCCTCCATGTGGGTGCCTGAATAACTGGGGGTGGACACATTGACGAAGGTGGGCAGCCCCACCGAACCCTTGGTGTCCTCGGCGTACTGGCGCAGATACATGGCCACGTCGTCGCCGATGGTCTCGGTCAGGCAGGTGGTGGCGATGCCGATCAGAGCTGGGCGGTATTTGGCGGCGACGTTGGTCAGGCCGAGCTTGAGGTTGGGGCCGCCGCCGTAGACCGCGTGCTTCTCCGAGAGCGAGGAGGAGGCGATGTCGATGGGCTCGTTGTAATGGCTGATGATGTAGCGCCGCATGTAGGTGGCGCAGCCCTGGGAACCGTGCAGGTAGGGCACCGCGCCTTCGATGCCCTTGAAGGCCAGGCAGGCGCCGAGCGGCTTGCACAGCTTGCAGGCATTGGTGGTGGAGATGGCGTTGGGTTTTTTGGTCTTCTTGAAGGTGGGCGGATTGGTGCTCATGGCGTTGTTCCTTCGTTATACGGACATTGTGCTGTCATCTCGACCGCAGGGAATGCTCAGTTGTTTTTTTTGCGCGGCACGAACTGCCAGACCGGGCTCATCACCGAGGAGTAGACTTCGCGGGCGAAGTTGAGCATGCCCTCGAATCCGGCCAGGGCCTCCTTGCGCTCGTGGTTGTGGTCGCAGAATCCTATGCCCAGCTTGTAGGCGATGGGCCGTTCCTTGACGCCGCCGACGAATACGTCCACTTCCTTCTCCTTGAGGAAGGTGGTCAACTCCAGCGGGTTGGAGTCGTCGACGATGACGGTGCCGGGGTCGGTGATCGCCTCCAGCTCGATGTAGTCTTCCTTGGTGCCGGTCTGGGAGCCGACCATGACCACCTGCATGTCGATCAACCGAAAGGCCTTGACCAGCGAGAAAGCCTTGAACGAGCCGCCCACATAGATGGCCGCCTTCTTGCCGGCCAGGGCCCTGCGGTAGGGTTCGAGCGCCACGGCCAGCTTTTTCACTTCCTCCTCGACGATCTTCTTGGTGCGCTCCATCATCGCAGGGTCCTTGAAGAAGCGGGCGATGTCGTAGAGGGCCTCGGCCATGTCCTCGATGCCGAAGTAGGAGACCCGGATCGAGGGGATGCCATATTTTTCTTCCATCATGTTGGCCAGTTGCATGGTCGACCCCGAACACTGGACCACGTTGAGGGCGGCTCCGTGGGCGCGCTCGATGTCGGCCACCCGGCCGTCGCCGGTGATGTTGGCCACCACCTCGATGCCCATGCGCTCATAGTATTCGCGGATCATCCAGATCTCGCCGGCCAGGTTGAAGTCGCCCAGGATGTTGAGGGAGTATTTGGAGATGCCGGTGGTGTCGCCGGTGCCGATCAGCCGGAAGAGGGCGTCGCAGGCCGCCTGGTAGCCGGCCCGTTTGTTGCCCTTGAAGCCTTCGGACTTGACCGGAATGACCGGAATCCCGCATTCGGCCTCAGCCTCGCGGCAGACCGCTTCCAGGTCGTCGCCGATGATGCCGACGATGCAGGTCGAATAGACAAAGGCGGCCTTGGGGGAATGGCGTTCGATCAACTCGCGCAGGGCGGCGGCCAGTTTCTTTTCACCGCCGAAGATGACGTCCTTTTCCTGCAGATCGGTGGAAAAGGAGAGGCGGTGCAACTCCGGACCCGAGGACAGGGCGCCGCGGATGTCCCAGGTGTAGACCGCGCAGCCGATGGGGCCATGCACCAGGTGGAGGGCGTCGGCGATGGGGTAGAGCACCACCCGCGAACCGCAGAACACACAGGCCCGCTGACTGACCGCCCCGGCCAGGCTGTCCTTGTTGCAGACGATGTCAAAGGGCGCCTCGCCCTTGACGTGAATCTGATTTTCTCGATCTTTCAATGCGATGGCTTCCATGTGGGGCTCCCTGGCTAGGTGATCTGGTTACCTTTGCCAAGTCAAGATGCGTGCCAAATGGACGTTTTTCTTTTTATCCTTTTGTATCAAGACGTTGCGTTTTGTTTGTCCAAGGCTGGGGGAGGGGGAGGGGCAGGATTGTGTCGATACCTGAACAAAAATGAAGAGGGTGATACACAAGTGTCGACCCTCGGCCTCATCGGGCCGTACAGGCAGGGGAGCGGATCAAGAGCAGGCCGGGATCCAGAGGGGCGCCGATCCGGGTAAGTGGCTGAAATCAGGGCGGCCAGGGTCGATGTCGGGACTGCTTGACCGTTCTGCGGGTTGATATCACCTCCTGTGGCCCCCTGCTCGACGGTTGTTTGAGGCGTCCTTTATTTTTTTTATGGATTTGGTTGACATTTGGACCAACGCATTGTATTTGACTATCCTAAGTTTGGGGATGCTAACTTAGAAAGGCGGTGCTGTGCCGGAGAGGTGCTCCGGCCCGACTCCCCCCAGCCCCGGCCACATCCAGCAGAAGACAGGCAAAGGAACATGAGCCACTCATCCACCATCGCCCCCCCCGTGACCCAGCCGACCCAGGTCGGCTCCTTTCCCCTCATCCTTGCCGGGGAGGGCGAGCGGGTCAGGGTGGTCGGCCTGCGCGGCGGCTGCATGCTGCGGGAGCGGCTGCTCAGCATGGGGATCAGCGTCGAGGACGAGATCCTGGTGGTCCACAAACAGGAAAACGGTGCCGTGCTCATCGAGAAATCGGGATGCCGATACGGTCTCGGCGGCGGCATGGCCCACAAGATAAACGTGACAAAGGTAGGGTAATGGAAAAAACGCTCAGTGACATAGATGTCGGCCAGTCCGGCATGGTGGTCGGTTTTGCCAGGGAAAGCGGCGGCTATCGGCACAAACTGCTGGCCATGGGTTTGCTCAAGGGCACCCCGTTCAAGGTGATCCGGGTGGCGCCCATGGGCGACCCCGTGGAGATCATGGTTCGGGATTTCAGCCTCAGCCTGCGCCGGGACGAGGCCAGGGTGCTGCTGGTCCGGGAGGTGCAGTCATGAGCGGCAAGCAGTATACCATCGGGGTGGTCGGCAACCCCAACTGCGGCAAGAGCACCCTGTTCAACTGCCTGACCGGCGCCAAGCAGCAGGTCGGCAACTGGCCCGGGGTGACGGTGGACCGTAAGACCGGCTGGTATCGCGACGATGGTCACACCGTCGAGGTGATCGACACCCCCGGCATCTATTCCCTGGCCGCCTCCAGCCTGGATGAACAGGTCGCCCGTGATTTCGTGCTTTCCCGGGAGGCGGACCTGATCGTCAACATCGTCGATGCCGCCAACATCGAGCGCAACCTGTACCTCACCAGCCAGTTGCTGGAAATGGGCGCCCCCCTGGTCCTGGTCCTCAACATGATGGACATGGCCAAGGAAAAGGGGCTGGCCATCGACGTGAAGGGACTTGCCGGGCGGCTCGGCTGTCCGGTGGTGCCGGTGATCGCCGCCAAGAACAAGGGCATCGACGAACTCAAGGCGGTGATCCTCGCCGCCGCCGCCTCACCTGCCACGGCCGCCGCGGAATTGATCTATCCGGAACCGGTGCAGGCGGCCAGGGAAAAGCTGGCCTCCGAACTGCAGGATGCCTGCGCCGCCAAGAAGATCGACCCCTACTGGCTTGCCCTCAAGCTGCTGGAGGGCGATCCGCAGGCCGGAGCCGTTGTTCCCATCGGCCAGGCCACCCTGGACCTGATCGCCTCCCTGCGGACCGGGATCGAGGAGGCGTTGGAGGAGGAAGCGGACATCATCATCGCCTCGGCCCGCTACGGCTTTGTCTCCTGGCTGCTTCGGGATCTGGTCAAGCGCGATGGCCGGGTGAGCAGCAGCCTCTCCGACCGGATCGACCGGGTGGTGCTCAGCCGGCTGTTCGGCATTCCTGTTTTTCTCCTCGCCATGTACCTGGTGTTCATGTTCACCATCAACCTGGGCGGCGCCTTCATCGACTTTTTCGATCAGTTGGCCGGCGCCCTCTTCGTGGACGGCCTGTCCGAGCTGCTCGGCGCTCTCGGCGCACCCCAGTGGCTGATCGCCGTGCTGGCCACCGGCATCGGCGGCGGCCTCCAGACCATGGCCACCTTCATCCCGCCCATCGGCTTCATGTTTCTCTGCCTGTCCTTTCTGGAGGATTCCGGCTACATGGCCCGGGCCGCCTTTGTCATGGACCGGTTCATGCGCTTCATCGGCCTGCCGGGCAAAGCCTTCGTGCCGATGCTGGTTGGCTTCGGCTGCAACGTGCCGGCCATCATGGCCACCCGCACCCTGGAAAACGAGCGCGACCGCATTCTGACCATCATGATGAATCCCTTCATGTCCTGCGGAGCCCGGCTGCCGGTCTATGCGCTCTTTGCCGCCGCCTTTTTTCCCACCGGCGGCCAGAATCTGGTCTTTCTCCTCTACCTGATCGGCATCGGCTTTGCCGTGCTCACCGGACTGATCCTGAAGAACACCCTGCTCAAGGGCGAAGTCACCCCCTTCATCATGGAGATGCCGCCCTACCACCTGCCCACGGTGCGCTCGGTCCTGCTCCGTTCCTACGACCGGCTGAAGGCCTTTCTCTTCAAGGCGAGCAAGGTGCTCATCCCGGTGATCATGGTCCTGTCGATCTTCAATTCCCTCG
>JAUWAH010000480.1 GCA_030602145.1 Desulfobulbus sp. | reverse complement strand
AAGCAGTTCATGGTCTGAACATAGCACGTTCCCTTCCAGGCGGGTGCCGGTTGCATCCGCCTGGAAGCGTTCGAACTGTGGGGACAAAGGCCGCCCCTACATGGCGGCTGATTGTTTCATGCCCGGCCAATGATGCCCTGCTTCGGCCAGGAGGCCTTGACTGTGCTCCCGATCCTTTAAACAACCGCTCCCAAACACGTTCACCCCTTCCATAAAGAAAGGCTTTCACCCATGCTCCCACCAGAAAACCTCCCTTCGTGCAGTCCCAACACGGCCCAGGAGAGCATGAGCCCCTATCGGCAGCTCTTTGCCCATTCTCCCGATGCCTACCTGCTGATGGACAACGGCCTCTTCATTGACTGCAACGACGCGGCCCTGGCAATGCTGCAGGCGCGGCGGGACGAAGTGATCGGTCATGCGGTCGACCATTTCTCTCCCGAATTTCAACCCGACGGGACCCGCTCCGCCGATAGCGCCGCCGCGCGGGGACGAGAGGCCCTGCACCGGGGGGGCAGCCGATTCGAATGGCTGCACCGAACCCTGGATGGCTCGGAGATATGGGCCGACGTCACCCTGACCCGAATGGAGATGGATGGGCGGGCTCTGCTGCTGGCCGCCATCCGTGACATCACCGATCGCAAACAGGCTGAACGGATCACCGCCATCAGGCTCGACCTGATCGAGTTTGCCGCCCACCACTCCCTGGACGAACTGCTGACCCGATCATTGGATGTCATCGGCGAGATGGTCGGCAGCACCATCGGCTTCTACCACTTCGTCGAAGCCGATCAGAAAACCCTCAGCTTACAGCAATGGTCCACCGCAACCCTGGAGCGGTTCTGTCGAACCGAGTCAAAGGGCGTCCATTACAGCATCGACCAGGCCGGAGTCTGGGTCGACTGCGTCCATGCTCGCAAACCCGTGGTCCATAACGACTATCGAGCCCTGCCCGAAAAAAAAGGCCTGCCGCCAGGCCATGCTGAGGTGGTGCGTCAACTGGTGGTTCCGGTGATGCGAGAGGACAGGATCGTCGCCATTCTCGGTGTAGGCAACAAACCCACCAACTACAACGAGCGAGATGTTAAAAACGTGTCCTTCATCGCCGACGTCACCTGGGAAATCGTGGAGCGTAAACGGGACAAGGAAAAACTGCAGGCCGAAGAAGTCTGTTTGCGGGCCATCACCGGTTCAGCGCAGGATGCGATTATCATGATCACCCCGCAGGGTGCCATCTCCTTCTGGAATCCAGCGGCGGAGCGAATTTTTGGTTACACAGCGGAGGAGGCCATCGGCCAGGATCTGCACACTCTCCTGGCCCCGGCACGCTACCGGGCCATGTTCGCCAAGGCATTCCCGCTGTTTTGCCAAACCGGTCAAGGCGAAGCGGTTGGCAAAACTGTGGAATTGCTTGCCGCGTGTAAAGACGGCCGGGAAATTCCGGTCGAGCTGTCCTTGTCCGCTCTGCAGCTCCCGGCCGGCTGGCATGCGGTGGGGATCATGCGCGACATTACCGCTCGCAAACGTACAGAACAGGAACGGAACGAAACCAACGCCGCCCTGCTGCGACAGACGGAAATCGCAGAGGAAATGGCGGCGCGGGCCGAGATAGCCAGCATTACCAAAAGCGAATTTCTCGCTAACATGAGCCATGAAATCCGCACCCCGATGAACGGGGTCATCGGCATGACCGGACTCCTTCTCGACACGGAACTCAACCAGGAACAACGCCATTATGCCGAGGTGGTGCGCGCCAGCGGCGAATCGCTGCTCGGTCTGATCAACGACATTCTCGATTTTTCCAAGATCGAGGCCGGCAAACTCGACCTGGAGCTGCTCGATTTCGACCTGGCCGGCTTACTCGAGGATTTTGCCGATACCTTGGCGGCGCGGGCCCATGAAAAAGGTCTGGAGCTGCTCTGCAGCATCGACCCCGCCACGCCCACCCTTCTCCAGGGCGACCCGGGCCGGTTGCGCCAGGTACTGGCCAACCTGGTCGGCAATGCGATCAAATTCACTGAAGCAGGCGAGATCATGGTCCATGTGGCGATGGTAACCGAAACCGATACCGTCGCGCTCCTTGAGTTCACGGTCCGTGATACGGGCATCGGCATTCCCGCCGACAAAATCGACCTGCTGTTTGACAAATTCAGCCAGGTGGATGCGTCCACCACCCGCCGTTACGGTGGCACCGGTTTGGGACTTGCCATCTGCAAGCAGTTGGTCGGGTTGATGGACGGCGACATCGACGTTGTCAGCGAGCCCGGCGCGGGTTCGGTGTTTCGCTTTACCGTCCAAATGGGTAAGCAGGCCGAAGCCCCCACGAAAGCACCTTTGCGCGCCGATCTGCGCGGCATGCGCATCCTGGTGGTGGATGACAACGCCACCAACCGGGAACTTCTCCTCACCCACCTCGGGTCCTGGGAAATGCGCCCCTCCGAGGCCTCGGGCAGCCTAGCGGCCCTTGCCGCACTCCGGCAGGCCGTGGACGACCACGACCCCTTTAC